>JBDTYU010000215.1:0-5896 GCA_040005535.1 Ginsengibacter sp.
AGATCAGCGTTATCAAGCTTGTAGCCTTGCTCTTCACTAATAACAATACCTTTTGTAAGAACTGCCAAATCCTGCAGCATTTCTTTTCTGCGGTCTCCAAAGCCGGGAGCCTTTACAGCAGCCACTTTCAATGTGCCGCGTAATTTGTTCACCACTAATGTTGCCAACGCTTCACCTTCGAGGTCTTCAGCAATAATTAAAAGAGGGCGGCCACCCTGGGCAACTTTTTCAAGAATATGAAGAATATCTTTCATAGTAGATATCTTCTTATCATATATTAATATGTAAGGATTTTGCAACTCAGCTTCCATCTTTTCGCTGTTGGTTACAAAATAAGGAGAGATGTAACCCCTGTCGAACTGCATACCTTCTACTACTTCTACAGTGGTATCGGTTCCTTTTGCTTCTTCAACAGTGATAACACCTTCTTTACCCACTTTGGTCATGGCCTGTGCAATAAGCTTGCCTATTGACTCTTCATTGTTTGCAGATATAGATGCAACCTGCTCTATTTTACTAATGTTATCACCTACTGATTCTGATTGTTTTTTCAAATGATCAACCACCGCAATTACAGCTTTGTCGATACCACGTTTCAAATCCATTGGATTTGCACCGGCAGCAACATTCTTCAAACCTTCACTTATAATAGATTGCGCAAGCACAGTGGCTGTTGTAGTACCGTCACCTGCAATATCTGCAGTTTTGGAAGCTACTTCTTTTACCATTTGTGCGCCCATATTTTCAATAGGATCTTCCAGCTCAATTTCTTTTGCTACTGTTACCCCATCTTTAGTTACAATGGGAGCGCCGAATTTTTTTTCTATAACCACATTACGGCCTTTTGGCCCCAGGGTTACTTTAACTGCGTTAGCCAATGTATCAACGCCCTTCTTCATTTTGTTACGGGCTTCAATTTCAAAAAATATTTGTTTTGACATATTATTATTGATTAAAGTTTTTTAAATTAATAATGGTTAATTCACTTTCATTAAAATGTCGGAAGCTCTCATAATTAAGTAATCTTCTCCCTCAATAGTGATTTCTGTACCTCCATATTTACCATACATAACAGTATCACCCGCTTTTACCTGGAGTGGTATAAGGTTGCCTGTTTGCTCAGCATATTTTCCTTTTCCAACAGCGATCACCTTACCTTTTTGAGGCTTTTCTTTTGCTGTATCAGGAATTATAATACCGCCCGCAGTCTTTTCTTCCGCTGCATTAGCTTTCACCAGAACCCTGTCGTCGAAGAGTTCAAAATTGTCTTTTGCCATAATAGTAAAATTTTTTTAGATTTATTTATTGGGTTGCAAATGTACACGAATTATTGTACCAAAGACAAAATCGCGTTTTGTTGTCATATCTGTAACATGGCATGGCAGAATTATCCATGTTTATTCGGACAAAATTTCACGATAAGTTGAAACTATGCTGCTTCATTCTTTATAAAGTAACCGCCGCAATGAATTGAATTAAATAACCCCCCAATTTTTTTGAAGACCTAAAAGTTCTGTTTCAGGGATACGTGATTGCAGATAATGACCTTTCGCCTGTTTCTGCCGATAGGCTTCATACAGAGTAACCGCACATGCAACAGAAATATTGAGCGATTTAATGATACCTACCTGTGGAATGATAAAATCACCATCAGAATACCGGCGGATATCTTCACTAACACCAAATGTTTCATTCCCAAAAACCAGCGCTACCGGTTCAGTAAGATTTAGATCGAAAACATTAACTGCATTGTCGTTTAGGTGGGTCGTATATATTTTTTTATAGTGTTTTCTTATTTCTTCAAAACATTTTTCAGCGTCAGTAAACTGGTGAATGGTGAGCCATTCAGCGGCGGTAGATGAGCTCCTGTATCCCCATTTTTTATGTGGCGGAATACGATTGTTTAAAATGTAAACATCCTGTATGCCAACAGCATCACAGGTACGCATAACCGCAGAAATATTATGCGGGTCAAAAACATTTTCCAATACAACCGTAAGGTCAGGCTGCCGATGGCTAAGTACAGCAGTAAGACGGTTGTGACGTTCTGGTGTCATAATAGTTATAAAAGTAAACTTGATTTTGTAATGAATGCTTAGTAATTTTTATCATTTCTTCATATGATATTCACGGTATTTTATCCTCACAAATTTTTAATTTAATTTCAAACAATCCGATATAGGATGAGAAAATTTTGACAATATACTTTTAACAACAAAAAGGTTTACGATTGATAGATGTAGGAATTTCAGCATTACAATACCAGGTAGGAGAAAAACTGTTCAGCAAATATGTTGAAGTTGAATTAGCTGAACTTTACAAGTTTAAAGATTTTTTTCTCGCGAGATGATTTGTATTTTATTATTTGTGATTTGTTATTTCGACTTGTGTCTTTCTTTCAAAATATCTAAAACATTGTCAACTGAAACATTTTTTTCCTGCAACAAAATAAGGTAATGAAACAATAAATCGGCTGCCTCATTTATAAAAAGCTTTTTATTATTATCCTTTGATTCAATAACCAACTCAATCGCCTCCTCTCCCACTTTTTGTGCAATGGCATTGATTCCTTTTTTAAATAATGCTGACGTGTAGGATCCGGAAACGGGATGTTTTTTTCTGCCTGTAACAATTTTTTCAAGTGCTCTTAAAAAATCTTCTGACGTATTTGATTCGTTGAAACATGTTTCAGCACCGGTGTGGCATACAATTCCGTCGGGTTTTGCTTTTATCAGTAATGTGTCAAAATCACAATCACTTTTAATATCAATAACGTGTAAAAAGTTTTTGCTCGTTTCACCTTTTATCCATAAACGCTGTTTGCTGCGGCTGTAAAAAGTTACCAGCTCAGTATGTATAGTTTCCTGCAGTGCCTCTTCGTTCATGAACCCGAGCATTAATACTACGTTGGTAGATGAATCCTGCACAATAGCAGGAATAAGTCCATTATCTGATTTTGAAAAATCAATTCTTCTTATCACCTCTGCATAGTTTTTTCTCATAATCTTACATTAATATTTTTTTCAAATAAAAATTGTTTCAAAGCAGGTATTCTTATTTCACCAAAATGAAAAACACTTGCCGCCAATGCAGCATCTGCATTGGCTTTTTCAAATACATCTGCAAAATCCTGCATTGTACCTGCACCGCCGGATGCAATAACAGGAACGGGAAGATTTTTTGAAAATACTGAAATAATATCTTCAGCAAATCCATTTTTGGCTCCGTCATTATTCATTGAAGTAAGCAAAATTTCACCAACACCAAGATCTACCGCTTGTGTGGCCCAGGCGTAAGCAGGGACACCTGTATTTATTCTTCCTCCGTTTAAATATACATACCAGTTCTCATCTTTTTCTTTTTTTGTATCTATAGCCAGCACTACACACTGGCTGCCAAATTCTTTGGACATTTCTTTTATGAGAGCAGGATTTTTAAAAGCTGCAGAATTCACTGAAATTTTATCAGCGCCATTTTGCAGCAATTCAAAAGCATTTTCAATTGACGTAATTCCACCACCAACTGTAAAAGGAATGTTGACTTGAGCAGCTACCTTTTTTACAAGTTCCACCAGCGTTTTTCTTTTTTCAACTGTTGCCGTTATATCCAGAAAAACCAGTTCGTCTGCGCCTTCCCGTGAGTAATGCATAGCCAGTTCAACAGGATCGCCTGCATCTCTTAGATTTATAAAATTGATCCCCTTTACGGTTCTGCCATTGTCAACATCAAGGCATGGTATAATTCTTTTTGCAAGCATTAATTATTTTTTATAAAGTCTTCAATTTGTCGGAGGGTTATTTTTTTTTCATAAAATGCTTTACCTATGATAGCGCCGCTACAACCTGTCTTTTCCAAAAGAATTAAATCTTCATAACATGAAATACCCCCGCTGGCAATAAGATGTAAGCCAGGAAACTGTTTTAAAATTTCATTATACAATTCAATAGAAGGCCCCTGCATCATCCCATCTTTTGATATATCCGTACAAAATATTTTACGGATTTTTTGTTTGATGAGGCCTTCAATAAGATCAAATATTTCAATTCCGGTATTTTCTTTCCAGCCATTAATTTTGATTTTTTTATCAAGAACATCAGCTCCCGGTAAAAATTTCTCAGGGCCAAAATCAATGAGCCATTGTTGAAACAAAACAGGATTTTTAACTATGATGCTACCTACACTTATCATGGAAGCGCCGGCATTTAAAACGGCTTTTACATCTCCGGTATTTTTTATACCACCGCCAAAATCAATAATAAGTTTTGTATGTGCTGAGATATTTTTTAGCGTACTTATATTTTTTAAACTTTCTCCTGAGGCTCCATCAAGATCAACAATATGTAACCGCTTCAAACCTGCATCCTCGAAAGCCTTTGCAACATCAAGCGGGTTATCATTGTAAATAACTTTCTTCAAAAAATCGCCTTTGGCTAAACGAACACATTTACCATCAATAATATCAATTGCAGGTATCAGGTCCATCTACGCAATCTTTAAAAAGTTTGAAATGATTTGGATCCCTGTATCAGCAGATTTCTCCGAATGGAACTGAACTCCATAAAAATTATCTTTATGTAAGGCCGCACTGTAAGGAATTATATAACTGGTGGTGGCTATTGTTTTTGATGATAATTCTGCATAATAGCTGTGAACATAATATACAAACGAGTTTTCTTTTACACCTTCAAACAAGGGTGAAGAAATACTAGTAATTGTGTTCCAGCCCATCTGCGGAATTTTGAATGGAGAATGCTCTCCTGGTAAAGTATTCTGAAATTTCTTCACCATCACATCAAAAATACCCAGGCATTTAGTATCACCTTCTTCACTTTGGCTGCATAAGAGTTGAAGTCCTAAACAAATTCCCAAAACAGGCTGCTTAAGAGAACCAATCACTTTATCAAGCCCGGTTTTATTTAAATATTCCATGGCAGATGATGCATTACCCACCCCGGGGAAAATTACTTTATCAGCCATAACGATTTCTCCAGGATCATCCGTAACAACTGCGTTTACCCGTAGACGTTGTAGTGCATATAATACACTTTGCACATTGCCGGCATTATATTGTATGATGGCAACTTTCATAACAGGCCTTTCGTTGTGGGCAACGCATTATTTTGAGGATCTCTTTTTACTGCCATCTTAATGGCTTTTGCAAATGCTTTAAAAACAGATTCAATTTTATGGTGCTCATTTTCCCCTTCAACTTTTATATTTAAATTACATTTTGCAGCATCACAAAATGATTTAAAAAAGTGATAAAACATTTCTGTTGGCATCTCCCCTATTTTTTCTCTTTTAAATTCTGCATCCCAAACCAGCCAGCTTCTTCCTCCAAAATCTATAGCAACCTGTGCCAGGCAATCATCCATCGGAAGCATAAATCCATATCTTTCTATGCCACGTTTATCACCTAATGCCATCAACATTGCTTCTCCCAAAGCAAGCGCAACATCTTCTATGCTATGGTGTTCATCAATATGCAGATCACCTTTGCAAATGATGTTGAGATTTATTCCGGAATGTTTTGAAACCTGATCAAGCATGTGATCAAAAAAACCAAGGCCCGTTTCAATATTTGAAATTCCTGTTCCATCAAGATTAAGTTCTACCTCAATTTTAGTTTCATTTGTATTTCTTGAGTGAATAATCTTTCGGGGAGGTCTTTTCAAAAATTCATAAATATCTTTCCAGTTTTGCGTTTCAACCGCTATTACTTCAGAAAGTTCTTTTGCTGTTGCGCTAAGCTCGCCAGTACCTAATTGGTCATCGTTATTAAGCCACAAAGCTTTGCAGCCAAGATTTTCTGCAAGCTTTACATCAGTAAGCCTGTCGCCGATTACAAAAGAATTTTTTAAATCATATTGATCAGAATTTATGTATTCCGTCAGCA
>JBDTYU010000216.1:0-2252 GCA_040005535.1 Ginsengibacter sp.
TTAAGCAGGCTAAGGAAATGCTCGATGAAATTTCTAAAAAATTTCCTGGCAGCGAAGGTGGCATTAATAGCAGAAATCTTATCAATCAAATAATCCATCCTGAAATAAAACTTACAACCGAAAAAGTAAATGTGCCCGCCCTGCCTTTTCGTACATTGATAACTTATAGAAATTTTAATACTATTTATTTCAGGATCCTTCAATTAACCCAGGAACTTAAAAAACAAATTACCAATAATTACAATAATGACCAGATATTCCAAAAGCTAACCAATGAAAAAAATCTAAGAACATGGAAACAGGATTTGCCACCAGGTGATGATTATCTGTCTCATTCAACTGAAATAAAAATTGATGCCTTACCTGTTGGCGAATATGTATTATTAGGCAGCGCCACAGCAGATTTCAGTCTTAATAAAAATCCCCTGGCTGCACAATATTTTTATGTTTCTGATATCAGCTTTATCAATAGTGGCCAGCAATATTTTGTACTGAATCGTTCTACAGGCCAGCCGCTTCCAGGCGCAAAAGTCCAGGTATGGAACCAGCAATATGATTATAATAACCGGAACTATAAATTGGAAAAACAGGAACTGATGACAACAGATAAAAATGGATATTTCAAATTATCTGTTCCAAAAAAAGAGGTGAACAGGAATGTAAGGCTTGAGGTTACCTATAAAAAAGATAAGCTGTTTTTGGATGATCAGCAATACACCTATAATTATTACAATGATAGCGATAACGACGACTACGATGATCAGAAAGAATATGATGAAGCCAAAGCAAAAATTTTTTTATTTACAGACAGAAGCATTTACCGTCCTGGTCAACTGGTGTATTTTAAAGGCATTGGTGTTACAAAGGATTTCAAAACAAAAAAATCAAAGCTGCTTGAAACAAAAGATTCACTAACTGTTATTCTTAAAGATGCAAACATCCAGAAAGTTGATTCATTAAAAGTATTGCTAAATGAATTTGGTTCTTTCAATGGAAAATTTCGTTTGCCTGAAAATAAACTAAATGGTGAGTTTACTATTGATGTAGAAGATTATGATAATTCATCTGTAACATTTTCCGTTGAAGAGTATAAACGTCCGAAATTTTATACGGAATTTGAAAAAGTAAAAGGAAGTTACCGGGTAAATGACACGGTGCAGATTACAGGATTTGCAAAAGCTTATGCAGGCAATAATATTGATGGAGCAAAAGTAAAATACCATGTTACAAGAGAAGCCAGGTTCCTGTATCCATGGATGTTCTGGCGAAAAGGTTTTCCTCAAACAAAGCCATTGGAAATTACTAATGGTGAAATAACAACAGGAGCGGATGGAAAGTTTATAATAAAATTTGCAGCCATTCCTGATCTGACTCTTGATAAAAAAACTGACCCTGTGTTTGATTATAAGGTAGAAGCAGATGTTACTGATATTAATGGAGAAACCAGAAGCGGAGAGATTACAGTTCCAATTGGTTACAAAGCATTGAATTTACAAATTACTTTACCCCAGGGTGATGTAATAAATATTGATAGCCTTAAAAATATTTTAATCAGCAGTAAAAATCTCAGCGGCGAATTTGAAACTGTAAAAGCTAATGTAAAAATTTATAAACTCCAGCCACCTGAAAGATTGATTCGCCAAAGGCTTTGGGAACAGCCCGATAAATTTATTTTGACAAAAAATGAATTCATTCAATACTTTCCTCATGACGAATATGCTGATGAAAGTAAAAAAGAATCTTGGAATAAAGGCGAACTTTTGTACAATGAAAATGACTCAACAAATAATTCAAAATTTAAAATTCAAAATTCAAAACTTCAGCAAGGTTGGTATGTAATCGAAGCAACTGCAAAAGATAAATATGGACAGGACATAAAAGATATAAAATATTTCCAGGTATATGATAAAAAAGAAAGCTCATTACCTGCACCTTCTTACATCTGGAACTTCCCTGAAAAAAATAATTTGGAACCCGGTGAAACCGCACATCTTGTTACGGGTACATCCGCCAATGATGTTTTTTTAATAGAAGAAATTAATAAGCAAAAAACAATCGACAACTGGCAACAGACAACAGATAAGACACTTCCTGAATTAAATTTTATTTCTTTAAACAACAGCAAAAAGACTTTTGATTTTAATATTACAGAAAATGATCGCGGAGGCTTTGGTATAAATCAATTTTTTGTAAAAGACAATCGTTTTTATGTTGCCGCCAACACTATTTATGTTCCATGGAGCAACAAAGAA
>JBDTYU010000217.1:0-4855 GCA_040005535.1 Ginsengibacter sp.
CCAACCTGGTAACCACGTATCCATTCAAAAGGTTTCTCCTGAACATAAGGATGATCTTTATCCTTAATAAAAAAATGCGCTGTTGATTCATCAAAGCCTGCGGCTTGCGTTATTAAAGGATTTTCATCAACAAATTTTTTTGGCATTTCACCCCGATGTTTAAATTCCCATGGCTTCATGTTGGCGGTAGGATAGTCTTTATTATGTACTACGTTTCTTCCCCTTTCCAATACAAGTGTTTTGGCCCCATGCTCACAAAGTTCTTTTGCAGCCCATCCTCCGCTAATTCCTGAACCAATAACTATTGCATCAAACGTGTTTTGTTTTAAACCACCGGAGTTAATATTTATTTCTAAAGAATCACCAGGCATCGTTACTATTTAAAAATTAAACGCAGTTATTGAAGTTAAACATTTTTTGAAAGAATAGAAAAATAGAAAATGGATCATGAATTGACTTATACATCTCAAAAAATCCAGGGAGGCTTCTGCAAAATGAGTGTAACAAAATGCAATATTATTTTAATTCAATTTTCGACTTATTATAAAGACGTTGCTGCTCTCTATTAAATTGAAAGAACCTGATAGTGAGGTAAATTAAAATAACACCAAATAAAATGCTTATGAACTTTAATGGGTTTATTTTTAGCCATCTTAAAAGTTTATAAAAAACCGTATTCTTTCTTTTTGAGCGTCTCGAATGTTTTCTTCTACTTTTATTTTCTGGCATTGTCATTAGTATTTTGTTACAATAATCTTAATTGAAATTATGATGGTAAAAACAGACCATCTGCCATATACACTTCAGTTGAAAGAGCGAGCGTGGTCATATGTATTTCTCTTATCTTGCAAGCCTGTCACTTAATCGTATCAACAATTCTTTGCCCCTGTTAACATCATCTGTAATCTTCCCTGTTTCAAAATCATGTTCTGCAACAAAAGATTGTAAGTGATGTTCAAATTCCAGCATAAGGTTTTTAACATCCTTGTCAATTGATTTCGATGCAAGTTCCTTGATGATCCTTATCTTTTCATAGTCAACTATGCCTTCCCGTAATTTTTCAAAACGAATTCCACTACTTCCACCAGGATATACTAAATAACAATCACCGGCAGGCCACAATTCATGACGTGCATCTCTCAAAGGGTCTGCCGGCCAGGCATCATAAGCCCAGCGTAAAAAACCATCATAGCCATGAGCAGAAGAATACCAACCCATCCACCTTCCTTCAATTGGTGGCGAGAAAACAAAATTGTTTGGTACCGGTGGGTTGCAACATACATAATACGTTGTAGTAAGGCCTCTTTTAATTCTTCGTTTTACAACATCAACATTCGATTCTTTACCATAGAGAAAACAATAATCATCTAACAGGTCATCCAGTTCTTTATGCCAATCGCCGGCATAAGTTATCTTCCATTTTTTTGAATGAGTTTTTATTACTTTAATCGCAGCTAGTGTTTCATCAAGAGGATTTTCATTGATACCGATATAAGTTTTTTCAAACCATCCTTTTTGTTCGAGATGCTTTTTCAGATCAGTAAGAAAAATGTTCCAGAAAGCTGTAAACTCTTTCGAACCGGGCGACCAGTATTCATACATATAATTACCCGATTTCTCATCCAAATAACGAACCCTGTATCCATTTGGCACAGGTGTATAAATAGTTATTGCTTTGTCTATGCCTGCGCTCATAGCGAGTTCCACATACTTATCAAAAATGCTGTAGTTGAATTTCCATGATCTGTTTTTAAGTTTAGTCCATTCAATCATTGCTTCTTCTGCTCTATAAGAATTATCTGACCATGGAGAATGCACTGCATAAGTAGTTATATATTTTCCTCCTGCATCTGCATAAAGCTTCAGATGTTTTTTTAATAATAACAGGTGCTCTTCTGACCAGGGTTTTAAATTATCGTAGCGTGCAACAATAACAGGATTCTGCCATAAATCTAACCGGTGTTTCCATTCGTGCGGTTTGGGTAATGTTTGGTTTTGAACCCTTATTTTATAGTTTAGCATTGACGTAAACTTCTCTGAATAGATTTCTATAGTTCCATTATAAATACCAGGCTGTGTGTCCGCAGGAATATCTAAAGACAACCATACAGGTCTTACAGTTTTTCCGGGCAAATCAAAACGATCAAGGCCCCCGATAGCGACCGGGGCTATAGGGTCAAACCGGTCTGGCATGAGGTAAAGGCTTTTATATGGAGAAGCGCCGCATGTAACATCTTTAGCACCATACGGATAATTTGATACTACATATCGAACAAGATAGAGTCGAATATTTTTTTCACTTAACACCTTTCCATTAGCATTTATTAAATTGTTTAATCTAAACCGAACCTGGTTTAACATGTCAGGTGACCATACCAAAATCATTGCATTTAACCGATCTCCTTTCCATAAGGTTTCTTCGATAGAGTTTGTTTCTTTTATTAAACCGGGCACTTCCCTTCTGAAATAAAGTTTATCAGTTGAACCCCATGAAACATGCAATCCTGGTTTTTGATTGAACCATGCAGTTGAATTTTTAATCGTATCAAAAGTATATTCCTGTTCATAATGTGCTGTTGCAGCAGGCACTTTTGAAATGTCAATTTCTCCCGGTTGAACCTGGGCAAAAGTTACAACAGAAAAGAAAATATATATGGGTAAAAGAAGCGCTATTTTTTTCATAGCCATTTTTTTAAAAATCAGTCCTTCAGAAATATTTCGATTTTAAAATCACATCCGATATTGAAATCCAATATTTATTTACTTTGTTACTTACAAATTTAACGTCTTTGTGACTTGTGATAATTTCAAATAAAAGAAATGCAACAGTGAAATAATAATAAATGGGCTTATTTAAAAAAATATTATTTTGAATTATACATTTAATTTGTAAGAAGTTTATGAAATACGCGGCAAATAATTTTGAAAATTATAAAGTAAACAGATGAAAATTTTTATTGGAGATAACTATGAAATGATGTCAAAGCAAGCAGGGGCCGATATCATTTCAATAACCCAATCTCTTAAAAATCCTGTTCTTTGCACAGCTTCCGGCGATACGCCTGCGGGCTTATACAAAGAATTAGTTAACGAAGTACATCAAAATAAAATTGATATTAGTCGCTGGTACTTTGTAAGTCTTGATGAATGGGTTGGCATGAATGGGGATGATGAAGGGAGTTGCAGGTTTCATTTGAATAATCAATTGTTCAATCCTTTGCAGGTAGCAAAAGATCACATAAGTTTTTTTAATGGAAGAGAAAAAAATCTAAATAACGAATGTGAAAATATGGAGAATTTTATCAGGCAACATGAAGGTTTGGATATAGCTGTTATAGGGCTTGGAATGAATGGCCATGTTGGAATGAATGAGCCGGGAACTTCGCCTGAATTGCATTCGCATGTAACAGATATTGATAGCCAGACGCAAAAAATAGGACAGAAATATTTTAAAAAAGATCAACAGCTTTCAAAAGGCATTACATTAGGTTTAGCAACTCTTATGGAAGCCCGTAACATAATTCTATTAGTAAGTGGCAGGCATAAAGCTCAAATAGTACAAAAAGTTCTTAAAGGAGAAATCTCTGAAAAAATACCCGCTACTTTATTGCGCAGCCATCCGGGATTGAAAATTTATTTAGATAAAGAAGCGGCATCGTTAGTCCAGGCTATATGAATATGCTAAGAAAAAAATAACTCCCTCTCATTTTTGCACTATGTGTGAGTTATTTGGCTTTCGCAATTTAGTTTTCACAGTTTGTCGTTGCAGATACTTTTTAGAGAAATTACTTACCCGGCATAGATGGCCTTACTTCTATCTTACTGGGCAATGTTCGTGGATTCATTTTTAAAAGATCAGCTACCAGATGGCCTATATCTTCCGGTTGTATCTTCCATGCATCCGCATCGTTTGGAGTATGATTATTAAATTGTGTAGCAACAGAACCGGGCATAATTGTAGAAACTTTAATACCATATTTTCTTAGGTCGAGCATAATGGCTTGTGTAAATCCTACGAGGCCAAATTTACTGGCGTTATATGCAGCACCATTTTCAAAAAAATTAGTTCCTGCAAGGCTGGCGATTGTAATGACATAACCTTTGGATCGCTTTAATGTTTCAATACTTGCTTTTACACTATTGAAAACACCCGTAAGATTGGTATCTATGGTGCTTTTCCAATCTTCCTCCGTTAAGCTTTCAATGGCGGCAAAGTGACCTATACCTGCATTGGCAACCAATACATCAAGCTGCCCGAAATGGTCAATTACTGCTTTAACTGCTTTTGTTTCCGAAGCCAGGGAACTTACATCTGATTCCAAAGCCAAAACCTTTGAAGGATCTTTACTTAATGATTCGGCAGCCTGCTTCGCAGCAGACATGGTACGGCTGGTAAAAGCTACCCTCATACCATTCTCCAGTAAAGTTTTTGCAATACCATATCCTATTCCTTTGCTTCCGCCTGTTATGTAGGCAACTTTATTTGTAAGGTTATTCATAATAATTTATAAATGTTTGATTGAATATTTTTTTAAAACGATTTATTATTTCAAAGTAACGCAATTAATTTTATCCATTAATATACGAAAACCATGCATTGATAACGATAACACAAATGTGGCTGGGCAAGGGGTCGCAAATGCCAATTAAATTGATAACTGATTGAAAATACTAAAACTTTATTCGTTAATCAGTGAGTGGGGTTAAAATTTTTCGTCGCATTAAGTTTCTTTTATTGAAGTAATGGATATGATATGTAAGAAATAAGAGCTTTAGTTTTGTATTGCAGGAAACTTCTTTCGTTAAAAAATTTGAATAAAAAACTTTAATACAATTTTGTAAAAAGGGAAAAATA
>JBDTYU010000218.1:0-7975 GCA_040005535.1 Ginsengibacter sp.
GCATTATGCTAAACGTGGGCGTTTTTGGTGTGGGACATTTAGGCAAGTTTCACCTTAACAACTGGAAAGAAATCGATGCTATTAAACTAATTGGTTTTTACGATCCTTTAGATGAAAATGCATTGCCTGTTACAGAAAAATATGAATTAAAAAGATTTAAGAATGCAGCTGAATTAATAGATGCCTGCGATGTTGTGGATATTGTTGCACCTACAACAACACATTATGAATTGTGTAAAATGGCTATTCTAAAAAGTAAACATGTATTCGTAGAAAAACCTCTTGCCAATACAATACCTGAAGCAAAGGAAATTGTGAAGCTTACAAGAGAAGCTAATATCAAATTTCAGGTGGGGCATGTAGAGAGGTTTAACCCTGCGTTTCTTGCATTAAGAGAATATGAACTTAACCCAATGTTTATTGAAGTCCACCGGCTTTCCCAGTTTAATCCACGAGGTACTGATGTGAGTGTAATACTCGATTTAATGATACATGATATTGATATTATTTTAAGCCTTGTAAAAAGCAATGTAAAAAATGTATACGCAAATGGGGTAAATGTTTTAAGTGATACACCCGATATTGCGAATGTGCGAATTGAATTTGATAATGGCTGTGTATGTAACCTCACTTCATCAAGAATCAGTATGAAGAAGATGCGTAAAATGCGCCTGTTCCAAAAAGATTCTTACATAAGTATAGATTTTCTTGATAAAAAAACTGAAGTAATAAAATACAAATCTCCTTTAGACAAAAACGTTTTTACTTTTGATATAGAAACTAATACCGGTAAAAAAACAATTGCTATTGCTGCACCGGCTATAAAAGAGAATAACGCTATTAAACTGGAACTCCAGAGTTTCATTGATTCTATTTTGAATAACAAACAAACGATAGTAACTGAAGTTGATGGATACCGGGCAATGGAAGTGGCTCACCTTATTCTTGATAAGATTAGCCGTAATCAAATCAACTGAAATAAAATTCAAATAATAAGATTGAGAAAGCGGCTACAGATAAGTTTTTATACTCTCGGAGATTTCATTGCTGCAATTATTGCCTGGATAATTTTTTATCTGCTTCATAGAATTTCTGCCAGGGAATCATTTGACTTTAGCAAAAATTTTTTCTTCGGCCTTATTTTATATCCTGTGGGTTTTGTTATTCTGTACCATTTATTCGGTTCTTATAAAAATATTTATTACAAATCACGTGTTAATGAAATGTTGAACACATTTGTAAGCACTTTAACAGGATGCTTCCTGATCCTTTTTATTTTTATTCTTTACAGGAAGAACGCAGATTATTCAATTATTTACAAAGATTTTTTTACAATATTAATTCTCCAGCTTTTAATAACTTATTTTTTCAGATTAATATTATTATCAAAAGCTCATCATCAATTACAAAAAGAAGAAGTATGGTTCAACACACTTATAACCGGCAGTAATGAAAGTGCCTTACAGTTGTATAAATCTATTACAACCAATTATGAAAAAACAGGATACAGGATTTGCGGATTTATAAATATTGGAAATGATATTTCAGGTGAACTTGCAGGTAGTGTACCACACCTTGGAACCATGAATGATATTAATACGATCATTGATGACTATGAGATAAAAGAAGTAATTATTGCTATAGAAAAAAATGAAAGAACAGGATTGGAAAAAATATTACAGCAATTGAATGAGAAAGAAGTGAATGTAAAAATGGTGCCTGACAAAATTGACATTCTGAGTGGAGTAGTGCGAACCAGTAATGTAATGGGTACACCACTCATAGAAATACATTTAGGATTAATGGCAGCCTGGCAACAAAATATTAAGCGCCTTATTGATGTATTAGTTTCAGGCATTGGTCTTATTATTCTTTTACCATTGATATTATATACAGCCGTTAGAACGAAAATTTCTTCAAAAGGAAATATTTTTTTTTCGCAGGAAAGAATTGGATATAAAGGCAGGCCTTTCATGATTTACAAATTCCGTTCTATGTTACATGGAGCAGAAAAAAATGGCCCAATGCTGAGCAGCGCTAATGATGATCGCATTACTAACTGGGGCAAAATAATGCGCCGGTGGAGGCTTGATGAGCTTCCGCAACTTTGGAATATCTTAAAAGGTGAAATGAGTCTTGTAGGTCCCCGGCCGGAAAGAAAATATTTTATTGACCTGATTGCTGAACAATACCCTGAATACAAGTTGCTTTTAAAAGTAAAACCAGGATTAACAAGCTGGGGTATGGTAAAATTTGGCTACGCCGAAAGTTTAGAAGAAATGATCGACCGTATGAAGTATGACATCATTTACATTGAAAATATTTCATTAACCCTGGATTTTAAAATAATGATTCATACAATAAGGATTATTTTGTTGGGAGAAGGAAAGTAAGAATCTATCATCCGTTGTCATACTTAAATATTTTGATTTTATAAAACATAAACTCTCACTCATATTTTTTTATATTTGAGCAAACCCATATTTGTGAAAAAAATTATTCTGGCTTTTTTATTTTATATCCAATTTCCTAATGCTTATTGCCAGCCTGATAACATTGCAAAAGATGAAATTCAGCCATACTTTCAGCAAAAAGTAAATTATAAAATTGATGTTACGCTTAATGATATCCAGAATACGTTGGAAGGATATGAAATATTAGATTATACAAATAACTCTCCTGACACATTACATTATATTTGGTTTCATCTTTGGCCCAATGCTTATAAAAATGATAAAACCGCATTTAGTGAACAGCTTTTGCTCATCAGAAGAACTGATTTTTATTTTAGTGATAATGAAAAACATGGTTACATAAACCGGCTCGATTTTAAAGTGGATGGTACAACAGCAACGCTTGAAGACCATCCTCAATATATTGACATAGGAAAACTCATTTTACCAATTCCACTTTTACCTGGCCAAACAATAAAAATCACAACCCCGTTTCATGAAAAAATTCCTTTTAATTTTTCAAGAGGAGGCTATGTTAACAAGACTTATCAAATAACACAATGGTACCCGAAGCCGGCAGTATATGATAATAAAGGCTGGCATCCAATTCCATATCTTGACCAGGGAGAATTTTACAGTGAATTCGGAAATTTTGATGTACAAATAACTCTTCCAAAAAACTATGTTGTAGCGGCCACCGGTGAATTGCAAAATGAAGAAGAATTAAGCTGGTTGAAAGAAAAAGCGAAAGAAGATATTGGGAATCAGGAATCAGGGATCAGGGATGTAAAGGAAACAAAAAGTAATAAACAATTAAATATAAGCAAGAATAAAAAGGCCATTAGCAATAAGCAAAAACCAACAAATAATAAAAAGAAAAACATTCAGCAGTCATCTCCTGAAATTCAGAAAGCTCAAAGTTCAAATACTAAATCTCTTTCAATTCAACCATCGACAGATAAGGAGCTAAAAACAATAAAATATGTTCAGAACGATGTACATGATTTTGCATGGTTTGCTGATAAAAATTATATAGTTCTATATGATACGATGATGCTTTCTTCAGGGAAAGTAATTGATGCATTCTCATACTTTACTCCTTCGGGCGTTCCTGTGTGGAAGAATAGTATTCAATTTATTAAAGATGCTGTAAGAACCCGTAGCTATTGGCTTGGAGAATATCCGTATAACATTGTAAGCGCTGCTGAAGCAAAGATGGGATTTAACGGAGGAATGGAATACCCTACAATTACCAGTATTTCACCCATGCCTGATGAAAGATCCTTAGAAATGACTATTGAACATGAAGTAGGACATAACTGGAACTATGGAATTCTTGCAAGCAATGAAAGAGAGCATCCATGGATGGATGAAGGCATGAATACTTACTTTGATAATCGTTATAAAAAATTAAAATATGGTAACAACATTATTCAAAAAAACAAACAAGATTTCATTAATAATAAAATGCCGGGTGATGAAACTGATCTTATTTACCGAACAGAAATAGTAAATAAAAAAGCTCAACCGGTTGAAACCACTTCAGAAAATTTTTCAGAGATTAATTATGGAATAATTGCTTACTATAAAACCGGAAAGTGGATGAAAGTTCTTGAGGATTATGTTGGTGAACCTTTATTCGATAGTTGTCTTCATGAATATTATAATCGCTGGAAGTTTAAGCATCCTCAACCGGAAGATTTTAAAAAAGTAGTTGAAGATGTAAGTAAGAAAAATATTGATTCCATTTTTTCATTATTACACCAAAAAGGAAATATTGAACCGGAAGAAAAGAAAGATATAAAGCTGTCGTCTTTTTTTAATTTCAAGGAAACCTATAGACATAATTATATTTTTATTGCTCCTGCTATTGGTTATAACTATTACGATAAATTTATGCCTGGCGCACTCGTACACAATTATACTTTGCCTGAGCCTTCATTTCATTTTATTGTAGCACCCATGTATGCCACCGGCAGTAGGACTTTTACAGGAATTGGTAAAATTGGATACAACTTTTTAAGCTATGGATTTATAAGAAAAGCAGAACTTTCAATAAGCGGCGAAAAATTCACTGCAGATGATTACACTGATTCAACAGGAACTAAAAATTATCTTGGATTTTCAAAAATTGTTCCTTCATTAAAAATTGTTTTCAGGAATAAAAATGCAACAAGCAGTATTACAAAATCAATAAAATGGAAAACCTATTTCATCGAGGAAACAGGCATAATATTTACAAGAGATACCATAAACCAGGTTGATATAATTTCATACCCTAAGGTTAACCGTTATCTCAACCAGTTACAATTAAAAATAGAAAACAATCGTGTATTGTATCCATATTCCGGAGCGCTCCAAGGTGAACAGGGAAAGAATTTTGCACGTCTTGCTTTTGAAGGAAATTATTATTTCAATTATGCAAAAGGAGGAGGGTTAAATGCAAGATTGTTTGGAGGAAAATTTATCTATCTCGGCGATAAAACTATTACCAGGCAATTTGAGACAGATAGGTATCATTTAAATATGACGGGTGCTAATGGTTATGAAGATTATACTTACACCAATTACTTTACAGGCCGTAATGAATTCCAGGGATTTCGTTCGCAACAAATAATGATAAGAGATGGCGGCTTTAAAGTACGCTCCGATTTACTTAATAATAAAATAGGTAAAACAGATGATTGGCTGGCTGCATTAAATCTCAACACAGATTTTCCGAAGCAGTTTAACCCATTGCAGGTGCTTCCAATTAAAATTCCCCTGAAAATATTTTTAGATATTGGCACTTATGCAGAAGCCTGGAAAAAAGATGCGCCTACAGGAAAATTTATTTATGATGCAGGTTTACAATTAAGCTTTCTAAAAAATATTGTGAACATATACATTCCTGTTCTTTATAGTAAAGTTTACAGCGATTATTTCAAATCAACTATAACTGAAAAAAGGTTTTGGAAAAATATCTCTTTCAGTATAGATATACAAAATTTCAAATTTTATAAATTTTTTAATCTTCCTCAACTTTAAGATTTCTCTTTTATTAGTTCATTTAAAAAATGAATAAGTGAAAATTTCTTATGTGCCACAGGCAAATATTGATAAACAAAAATGGGATAATTGCGTCGATACTGCAGGCAATGGCTTAATCTATGTGTACTCATTTTATCTTGATGCGATGAGCAAAAACTGGGATGCATTAATCATGTCCCAAGGACTTCCTTCGGAGAATGTGTATGAAGCAGTAATGCCTTTAACATGGAATAAAAAATATGGAATCTATTATTTATACCAGCCTTTCTTTGCAGCGCATCTTGGGATATTCGGAAATAATTTCTCTTCAAAAATTGTAGAATTATTTTTAAAAAACATTCCTTCAAAATTTAAATACTGGGATTTCTATCTGAATAATGAAAACCTTTATTCGATAAAAGATTTTCCCATGTATGAAAGAAGTAACTATGTTTTGAATCTTGATAAAAGTTATGAAGATTTAAATGCCAGGTATGCAAAGAGTCATTCAAGAAATATAAAGCGTGCAAAAGATGCAGGGTATTTTCTTAAAAAAAACATTCCAATAGAAGATATTATTTTTCTTGCAAAAGAACAGGCAAAAAAATTTTCTCCCATCACAGATAAAGACTATGAGAATCTTTTAAAACTATTTGTAATTCTCCAGGAAAAAAATATGGCAGTTACCTATGGAATTTATTCGGCACAACAGCATTTGGTGGCATCCTGTGCATGGTTTTTTTCACACAACAGAGCGTATTATATTTTAGTAGGAAATCATCCTGATGGAAGAACTTCAGGGGCTTCTCATTTATTGATTGATTGTTTTATCCGGGAATATGCAGGTAAAAAAATATTACTTGATTTTGAAGGAAGCGATATTAAAAACCTTGCGTGGTTTTACAGCAGCTTTGGTGCACTACTGGAAAAATACCCTGGAATAAAAATGAATAACCTGCCTTCATTAATTAAGTTATTCAAGAAGTAATGATTCTGCTAAAAGTAAATCAGCAGGTGTTGTTATTTTAATATTGTTTACTTCTCCTTCTATTAAATGTATCTTAATACCAAATGCTTCAACTACAGAAGCTTCATCAGTAAATTTATCTTTATAATCAATTTCAAAAGCGGGCAATATAATTTTACTATGAAATGTTTGTGGAGTTTGTACCAATCTTAGTTTGCTTCGGTTGATTATTTTATTTCCTGAATCAGTAATCATTCTTACACTATCGGTGCATTCCACTGCCGGCACAGCGGTTCCATTCTCAACAGCAGCTTCATAACATTTTTTTACGAGATTACTTGTAAGCAAACAGCGTACCCCATCGTGAACAAAAACAATACTCTCTTCTTTTATGAGAGAAAGCCCATTTTGCACAGAATGAAATCTCGTTCTTCCGCCTTCGCATAGGCGAAACCGTGAGTGATCAAAATATCCATCAATAATTTCCTGGCCCTTGGCAATGTGTTCTCCAGGCAATACAAGAATAATTTCTATATTTTCATAAGCATTCAAAAATGCTTTTAATGTATAGTATAAAACAGGTTTATTCTTTAAGAGCAGGAACTGCTTTGGTATCTCATTGTTCATCCTGCTTCCTTTTCCAGCCGCAACTATTAAGGCGATTTTCTTCATACTCTTTTTCTAAAAATCAACTTCCATAGATTGCTATTACATTTTCACCATCGCTGTTTTTTAATCCACGATACATTCCCGAACTATTAAAAACCAGGGCTGCATTACCTTTTCCATCCACGCCTATCAGGCCGCCCTCGCCATGCATAGCAATTAATTTTTTCATAACTACTTCTTCACATGCCTGCTGAAGGCTCATATTTTTATATTCCATAAGGCAGCTTACATCATAAGCCGCAACGGCCTTTATAAAAATTTCGCCGTGACCGGTGCATGATATGGCACATGTTTTATTATTGGCGTAAGTGCCGGATCCAATCATCGGACTATCGCCTATGCGACCAAAACGCTTATTCGTCATACCACCTGTGGAAGTAGCTGCAGCAATGTTTCCATCACTATCACAGGCAACTGCTCCTACAGTTCCAAACTTCTTATCTTTCATTAAACCTACAAGCTTATCATTTTTATGATCAAGCTGGTACAAATCGCTGTCTCTTATCTCACGCCACTGATCATATCGATATTCAGAATAAAAATATTCATCGGGCTCTAATTTAACTCCCTGCTTTATTGCAAAATCATTGGCTCCTTTACCACTCAAAAACACATGTCCACTATGTATCATAACTTCCTCAGCAAGTTCAACGGGATTACGAATGTTTCTTACACCAGTGATTGCTCCGGCATTCAATGTGCTTCCATCCATAATTGCTGCATCCAATTCGTTCACACCTTTTTTTGTAAACACTGCACCTTTACCAGCATTGAAAAGTGCATTGTCTTCCATAACCACCACGGCGGCCTTTACAGCACTTACTGCAGTACCTCCTATTTCTAAAACTGCATAGCCGGCATCCAGCGCATCTTTCAG
>JBDTYU010000219.1:0-4290 GCA_040005535.1 Ginsengibacter sp.
GTTGCAATAAATAAAATTTTCATTAAGAATCTGTTTGAATAAATTGTTCAATTTTTATTATACAGATTAATGATGCTACAAGATATACTGATGAAGCGATTGCAACCTTTATATCTGTATCGCAAAGGACTCAAAGAAAACGCAAAGTTTCGCAAAGTTTTTCTTCTCGATCTTAGTGAATTCATAGCGTTCTTTGCGTTTCCAAAAACATGAATAAAGAACTGAAAGTATCTGATTAATCGGCCCTGGCATTAAAAATATTTTAACTCAAACAATTTCTACGCCTCCACTTGCTCCACCATTCCTGAATAATGATAGTAGGCTGCGCAGGCTCCTTCATTGGAAACCATTGGAGCTCCCAGCGGACTAACAGGTTTACATTTTTTTCCAAAGTGCTGGCACTCGAAAGGCTTTTTAATTCCTTTCATAATATCACCGGCAATACATTCCGGGTTTTCGGGCGCCTCTTCAATGTGTATATTAAACTTTTTATCGGCATCATAATCACGATAAGCTTCTTTCACCTTGTAACCGCTCATAGGAATAATTTCCATGCCACGCCATAAACGGTCGGTTACTTCAAACACTTCGTAGATGGTTTGCTGTGCTTTTATATTTCCCTCGTCCTTTACAATTCTTGCATATTGATTTTCTAATTTTGCTTCACCTGCTTCCAATTGTTTAACTGTCATTAAAATACCTTCGAGTAAATCAACCGGTTCAAAACCTGTAATCACAATGGGAACTTTATATTTTTCTACCAGTGGATAATATTCATAAATACCCATGATAGCACATACATGACCTGCTCCAAGAAACCCGTTAACGTTACTCAATTCATCATTCATAATTTCTTCAATTGCAGGAGGCACCAGCACATGAGATGCAAGAATGGAATAATTTTTTAAATCCTCCCTGCGTGCATGAATTACAGACAACGCATTGGCAGGCGCTGTTGTTTCAAAACCGACAGCAAAAAATACTACTTCTCTATCAGGATTTTTTTTTGCAATTTTTACAGCTTCAAGCGGCGAATACAGAATGCGCACATCAGCTCCCTTTGCTTTTGCTTCAAGCAAACTCATTTTAGAGCCGGGAACTCGAATCATATCACCATACGAACAAAGAATCACATCATGTTCCATTGCAAGATGAACGGCTTTATCAATCAGGCTTACCGGAGTTACACATACAGGGCAACCAGGGCCATGTATCATTTGTATATTCCCAGGTAACATGTTGAGAATACCATTTTTTACAAGGGAATGTGTTTGTCCGCCGCACACTTCCATTATATTCCAGTCTTGGGTAACTGTAAGCTTTATTTCATTAAGCAAAGCTTCCGTCAGTTCGGGAGAACGATATTCGGACAAATATTTCATTTAGGTTTTGAATTAAAAATGAATTATTAATCAGCGAGATCTGTCAACTCGCCGACTTCTTTCAGATACTGATAAACTCTGTGCGCTTCTTCTTCATTTACCTTGCTAATGGCAACCCCCACATGCACCAGTATATAATCGTTTACTTGTGCTTCGGGACACATTTCTAAGCTTACGTCTTTTATAATACCCCCAAAAGAAGTTCTCGCCATTCTTACTGCACCATCATCAATCGTTTCGATGGATTCAATTTTTCCGGGAATTGCTAAGCACATTTTTATAAATATTAATTATGAAATATGATGTTTATATGATGCATTATTTGACCAAAAGCTATACACTCATCGTTAGGAGGCATTTGCCGGTGAAAATATAATTCTGATTTTTTTTCTACTTCTAAATATACTATTTTTTTTAATTGTGTAAATAGCAAATCTATCAATACTACATTCTGAAAAACACCTCCGCTAAATGCTATTTTTTTCACTCCAAGTTTGAGCGCTACTTTCCATATAATTGCTGTAAGACTGGCGTGGAAGAGGGCGGCTATTTCTGCTTTGCTTTTTCCCGAGTTAATATCCTTTATAATATTCCTGATGACATTCTTCATAGGTATTACAGGCTCTTCAATTTCTTCATGAAAATAATGCTCACTAATTTCAAAATTGTTTTCGTTTAAATAATTATAAGCATGCTGCTCAAGCACAAGCGCTGCCTCACCTTCATAAGTATTTATATTTATAAAATCCAGTAGAGAGGCAATACCATCAAAATACCTGCCGGCACTGGTATTTTGCATTTTCTGTTGCTTAATTTCTTTATGATAATAAAGCCATTCCTGTTTTGTAAACCTCGACTCTAAAACAGATGAGACTTCTTCGATTTTATTTGATATTGTGAATGCGGCAAGTCTTGGTTCTTTTGCCATTTTATCGCCCGCAATGTTTACAAAAGGTTCGAGATAATAAACTCTTTCCATCTTTCCTTTTTCATAAATAAAAAATTCGCCGCCCCAGATATTTCCATCACTTCCCAAACCAGTTCCATCCCAAATAACGCCGAGTATTTTTTCTTCACTCTTAAATAAATTATGTTCACCAAGAATAGCTGCAAAATGTGCTTCGTGGTGTTGAATTTTTCTCAATGGCACCTTCAATTGCTTTGAATATTCTGCGGCTAATTGTGTTGAGGGATAATCAGGATGAATGTCTGCTAAAACTATTTGAGGTTGTGCTTTTAATAACTGCTGAAAATGATCGAATGTGTGTCGATAATTTTGCTGTGTATCATAGCTTTCAAGATTGCCTAAAAATTGCGATAAATAAATTTGATTATTTTGCTGAATAGCAAAAGCGCTTTTCAACATTGCTCCAGCGGCAAAAATTGTTTCGGTAGTTTTTTTTTCAAGGAAAGAAATAATTGCAGGAGCTAATCCTCTTGAGCGACGAATGATAATTTGCTGGTGACTTTTTTCTGCGAATCTTATTACGCTGTCATCCTGTGGTATTACAATTTCCCGATTGTGATCAAGTATATAATCAGCATATTGAAACAACTCTTCTTTTTTTTCGGATTTAAAAACAATACATGAACCGCTAACATTTCCACTGGTTGCAATCAAAGGCTTTTTCCATTCAGAAATAATCCATTCTAATAAAGGTGCATAAGGTAACATCACTCCGATGGATGATAGCCCAGGGGCAATACCCACCATATCTAATTGTTTGAAACATTCTTCTTTTGCCTGTAACAATAAAATTGGTGATGCTTCATCAAGTAAAGCATGAATAGCTAACTCGTTTGCATGTGTATATTTCTGCACCATCCGATAGCCATCGGATTGAACACCAGGAAATAAAACAGCGAAGGGTTTTTTTGGACGATGCTTTCGCTCACGAAGTGTTTGAATAGCTTTCTTATTTGTTGCGTCACATAGTAAGAGAAAGCCGCCAATACCTTTTACTGCAATAATTTTATTTTCCCGCAATGCCGTTAATAAAACAGCAAGAATTTGTTTCTGATTATTTAATATCTTATTACTTTGTTTTGAATGCCATGATAACTGAATGCCGCAAGAAGCACAGGAATTAGTTTGAGAAAAATATCTTCTATCATTTACGTCATTATATTCTTTTTGACATTCGGGGCATTGAATAAAATTATCCATTGCCGTTAAATATCTTTCATAAGGCAACCGCTTCATGATTGAATACCGGGGGCCACATAATGTGCAAGTGATGAAGGGATAATTATAACGCCGATTGGTCGGGTCATGAAACTCTTTTCTGCATTGTTCACACATTGCAAAGTCGGGAGAAATTAATAGATCAGGTTGTGCAATATTTTCACAAACACGGATAGAAAATTTAGTGAACGTTTCTTCAGGAATTTCTCTTAAACACCAGCTTTGTATTATTGCTTTTGTGGGAGCAAGCTGAATAATTTCTTCCACAAACGCATCAGCATTTTTTTTTGATAGATTATTAAAAGTCACATGAACACCATCTGCATCATTACTTACATAACCAAAAATATTTTTTTTAAATGCGCATTTGTAAACATGCGGACGAAATCCTACTCCCTGAACCCGACCCTTTATATGTAAATGAAATGTCAAGCAAATGGAGAATTACAATTTATAAGAATTGGAAACTGTCGTTCAAAAAAATAGCACTAAATAATTGCAACAACATTTGCTTCTTTCTTTTCAGCTATTTTCTCCAGCAGCCAATTACACCATTCATCCATGCCTTCTCCTTTATAACTGGATACAGTAAATGTTTCAATTTTACTGTTTACTTCTTTTGCATCCTTAATCACGGCATCAACAGAGAAGGGAACATAAGGCAACAGATCAGTTTTTGTAACAACCATTATATCGGTAGTAAGAAACATGCTGGGATATTTT
>JBDTYU010000220.1:0-13782 GCA_040005535.1 Ginsengibacter sp.
CTGATAAATTGATTACTGATGAAAATGGAATTTATACAAATGGTGGTGCCTATTCGTTTCTGAACCTGTTAATCTATTTGGTAGAGAAATATTATGACAGGCAAACAGCGATTTTTTGTTCCAAAGTTTTTCAGATTGAAATGGACAGAAATAGTCAGTCAGCATTTACAATATTTACAGGCCAGAAGTTGCACGGGGATGAAATGGTAAGAAATGCACAGGCATATATTGAAAGTAATCTGGATGAAAAAATATCTGTTGAATATTTGTCTTCCAGGTTGGCTGTCGGTAGACGAAACTTTGACAGAAGGTTTATCAAAGCAACCGGGAATACTCCTCTTGAATATTCTCAAAGAGTAAAAATTGAATCGGCAAAAAAAGCGTTTGAAACCAGTCGCAAAACCATCAACGAAGTAATGTATGAAGTTGGTTATTCGGATGTGAAAGCGTTTCGTGAAGTATTTAGAAAAATTACAGGAATGTCGCCATTGGAATACAGAGGTAAATACAATAAGGCGGCGGTGGTTTGATAGAGCCCAATCACAATATATGGTAAACAACAATCATTTTAAAAGTGGATATTCTGAAGTCAACGGACTGACAATGTATTATGAGATTTATGGACATGGTAAACAGCTTGTGCTTATACATGGTGGCGGTTCAACCATACAAACATCATTTGGTAGAATTATTCCACAACTTGCCAGGCACAGGCAAATAATTGGAGTTGAACTGCAAGCTCATGGGCACACAAGTGACCGAAACACAGATCTGACATTTGAACAAGACGCAGACGATGTTGCAACACTTTTAGGTAATCTTGAAATATCAAAAGCAGATTTTTTAGGTTTTAGTAACGGAGGACACACCACAATAGAAATTGCTATTCGTCATCCCGAGTTGATTAATAAAATAATATTAGCATCTGCATTTTATAAACGAAGTGCAGTTGTTCCGCAATTTTGGGAAGGATTTGACCAGGCAACGCTGAACGATATGCCACAGGTTTTAAGAGAAGGCTACTTAACTGCAAATAATAATGCTGAATCATTAATGAATATGTTTAAGAAAGATGTTCAACGAATGAAAGTATTTAAGGATTGGGGTGACGACCAGGTAAAATCAATAAAAGCACCGACGTTAGTTATAAGCGCTAATAATGACGTTGGCAGCCTGGAACACGCAGTTGAAATGTATCGCATTATTCCAAATTGTGAATTAGCAATTTTCCCTGGTGGACACGGAACTTATTTAGGAGCAATAGAATCGTTGGACAATGATAAGTGGCCACAATTTAATGCGACTCATTTAATTGAAGAGTTCCTTGACAAAGTATAAAAAAACAAAGCAGTATCTTATGAATTTGAAACTCTTGACGCTAACAAAACGGACTTTAAAGTTCCAGGCTCGCAAGAGCACACAGGAACAGGCCTGGGTCTTGCAATATCCAAAGAATTTATAGAAGCGCAGGGTGGAAATATCCGGGTAGAAAGTGAAATTGCAAAAGGCTCCACATTCTTTTTTAGCTTGCCAATAAGCTAACCGGGAATAAAAATAATATCTCTTTGATAAATATTTTATGCGCCAGACAATCATCCCAATATGGAAATTTTACATAATATGTTTTTAATCGACTATCTTTAGGATTATCAAAATTTAATATTATGAATCTTGAATTAGAGCAACAAAGAAAATTTATTGATCAGTTTTTTGAGCTCACCAAAGATGCTCCTCTAAAATTTAAAAATAACTGGGATGAGAATATTCAATTTTCAAATCCATCGAGAGTAAAATTTATTCCCACTTTCAACAATGGAGCTATAGATTCACTTTCTATAGCACTTAGAGAAAAGTTTGAAATTTTGCGCAAAAAATATTACGCCAAAGTTCTTTAAGAAATTTATATTTTGTAATAAAATAAGTTGTTGCATCGTATTGCAAAGCACTTATAAATTTTCGGCTATAAATGTTTTACAATAAGTTTTAATCATATTTCTAACGTTCCTAAACTCCTCCATAATTTCTTGATCACTCCCTTTGGCTTTTACAGGGTCAGGAAAATTTTGATGAAACATTATTGCATTTGATGGAAAAAAGGGACAGTTTTCTTTTGCATTGTCACACACCGTTATCACATAATCAAGATCAACCTTTCTATATTCTTCAATATTATTTGATGTATGATTTGAGATATCAATTCCATCTTCCTTCATAACAGCAATTGCTTTTGGATTTACTCCATGGGTTTCTATGCCAGCACTAAAAACTTCAGCTTTATCAACAGCAAAATATTTTAAATAGCCCTCTGCAATCTGACTTCTGCAACTATTGCCTGTACATAAAACTAATATGCGTTTCATATTATTTAATTACAACAACCAGGCTCACAACAGGCAACAGGTTTTTCGGCATACACAGTAATACTGAAAATGCCGGTCCCTGATTCATTGAATGCTTTTATTTCTTCCTGTGATAAATAATTACATAAAATATCATTGGGAATAATAATTGGTTTTTCCTTTTGAATGCTAATGCTTGTAAATCCATTTTGTTCAATTAACTCCAGGTACACTTGTTTATGTATTGCCCCGGAGACACAGCCTGCATACATTTCCGCAGCTTCCTGAATGTTTTTTGGAAGACTCCCTTCTATAACAATATCAGAAATACTAAAATGTCCGCCTGGTTTTAATACACGAAAAATTTCCTTAATAACACCATCTTTATTAGGTACCAAATTGAGTACACAGTTACTTACAATTACATCTGCCACGTTAGAAGTGAGTGGCATGTTTTCAATATCTCCCTGCCGGAATTCTACATTATTAAACCCCCTCGCTTCAGCATTTGCTCTTGCTTTATCAATCATGGCAGGCGTAAAGTCAATACCAATTACTTTACCGGTTTCACCGGCTTCATGCCGTGCAATAAAGGCATCATTCCCTGCACCACTTCCCAAATCAACTACAATATCTCCTTGTTTAATTTTAGCAAACTGTGTCGGTAATCCGCAACCTAAACCGAGGTCAGCGTCAGGATTGTATCCTTCCAGTTCATTATAATCATCCGACATAATATTATACAATTCAGTGGTGCAGCAGGTTGATCCGCAGCAGGAAGCTTCATTTGTTTCTTTATCCTGCAAAGCTATTTCTGAATATTTTTGCTTTACGAGTTCCTTAAGATTGTTTTGTGTTTCCATTTTTTTTATTTTAATTGTTATCGTTATATACCGATTAGTTTATTCAAAAAAAATCAGCAGCAATTATTGCCTTTGTAAGAATCAAAAAGCTGGTTGAGCCACGCTCGTGCTGCCTTCCATTCTTTTTCATCAATACAGTAACATACGGTCGCTCCGTCAATATCTCCTTTAATTAAACCAGCTTCTTTTAATTCTTTTAAATGTTGAGAAACGGTACTTTGCGAAAGAGGTAATTCATCAACTATATCTCCACATATACATGCTTGCTTTTTGGCAAGTAACTTTAAAATTGAAATTCTTGCAGGGTGTGATAATGCATTTGCATATTTAGCCAGCTTATTTTCCTTTATAGTAAAATTGTATGATTTTGTTATACCCATATCGAATCGCAATATTACGATTAAATGTTAGACAAAAAAATAATTTTTAAAAACCATTGCAATTGTTGACAGATGTAAATTATAAAATGAGGACAATAGTTCCTGCAATAATCATAATTGCACCGATAGCCATTTTAAGAGTAAGTGTTTCTCCCAAAAACATAATTGAAAATATAATAGCAATCGCCACACTCATTTTATCGACGGGCGCAACCTGTGAAACTTTACCAAGCTGTAAAGCTTTAAAATAAAAGATCCAGGAAAGGCCTGTTGCCAGTCCTGATAAGCACAGAAAAATAATATTTTGCTTTGTAAGAGTATATATGGTAGCAGCACCCCCTCTTAAAAATGCGATACTCCATGCAATAACTAAAATAACAACCGTTCGTATGGCTGTTGCCAGGTCAGTGTCCACACCTTTAATGCCTACCTTTGCAAAGATGGCTGTAAGCGCTGCAAATAATGCAGAGAGCAAAGCATATATCCACCACATAGTATTTTTATTTTTATAAGATTATAAAATTCCAGTTTAACATGAAAGGCTTGTACAATTTCATACATCCGTTATTAAGGTCTGCAATTTTTTTTTGTAAAATGAGTTAACAAAATACAGGAACTTAATTTTGCTATATTGTAGCTGATTAATATTATCCTGTAATTAATTCCAGACCCTTTGCCAGGCGATGATTTTTTTATTTAAATTGTTATTATAAATACATGTCAGAAGTGAAAATTTTAATTGTACTTCTGGTTTAATTTTATTGCCAAATATAAGTGTTCATGAGTTTAATGCTATAGATATACTAAGTGAATAGTAAGATTGTAAATTTTTTAAAGGAAAGAATCCTAACTGGGATTTTAGTGTAACATTTCAAAATTATTTAAATGAAGTTTCTATTCAGAAAATTTTTCCTGGTATCAATAATGACAACTGCTTTCACAGTCGCAGCTTTCTCACAAAAAAATGATGCAGATAGCGCTGCAAAATTTAAAACAATCGCTGCTGGCCCACACTATAAACGTTCAGGCCTGCATCAACTTCTTTGGGGTAGAAATTATCGCAAAGAATGGAGTACCCCGTTGAGCCTGCCGGTATTCCTATTAAACAATATAAAAGGCGGTCTTGTGCCGGTTGCGGAGGGTGGCGGTCATCAAACCACATCGCTTCATCTTGAAACAAAAACTGGTGAAGATTACACTCTTCGCTCGATTGATAAAAAACTTGGAAAAGTTTTACCCGAAATTTTCAGAGGTACTTTCATAGAACACATTGCAAATGATGAAGTTTCTATGTCTCATCCTTATGGAGCAGTTACTGTGCCCGGTATGGCACAAAGCGCAGGCATCTATCATACCAATCCCGAATATGTTTATTTACCAAAGCAACAGGCGCTTGATAGTTTTAATGACAAGCTCGGAAATAATGTTTATCTCTTTGAGCAAAGACTTAAAGGAGATTGGAAAAATTCTGACAATCTTGGAAATTTTGAAAAGTTTTATGATACAGATGAAATAATGAAGAAGCTTCAGGAAGAAACCGAAAATCATGTTGACCAGGCAGCTTTTTTAAGGGCAAGGCTTTTTGATATGTTGTTAGGCGACTGGGACAGGCATGAACTTCAATGGAAATGGGGGGTGATAAAAAAAGGAGATGAAAATTTTTTTGTTCCTGTTCCGCAAGACAGGGACCAGGTTTATTTTAAACATAATGGCCTATTCCTGGACGCTGCTATATCTGCTTCAGGACTACATTATTTCCAAAGCTTTAAAGATCACATTAGTGATGTTAACAAATTAAACTATGAAGAAAGGGGGCTGGACAGGATTTTTACCAATCAGTTAAACAGAACTCAATGGGAGAGCATTGCAAAAGAACTTCAACAATCACTCACGGATAATGTGATTGAAAATTCAGTAAAAAAATTACCTCCTGAAATTTTTGCTATCTCAGGAAATAAAATTATTTCAGACTTTAAATCAAGACGTAACCATTTATTGGAATATGCCATAAAATATTATTTGTTTGTATCTAAAGAAGTCGAAGTGGTTGGCACAAAAGGATCTGATTATTTTGAAGTAAAAAGGTTAAATGATAAGGAGACGTCGGTGAATGTCTATAACATCAACAAAGAAAAAATGAAAGAGGATAAAGCTTATTATTCCCGTACTTTTTTAACCAACGAAACTAAAGAAATCAGGTTATTTGGATTATCAGGAAAAGATGTTTATACAACTGATGGAAAAGTAAATAGCGGAATAAAACTACGCATCATTGGAGGCGATGATAAAGATTCAATCATAGTAAATTCAGTCGCTGGGCACAATACAAAGACACATATTTATGATGATGCCAATAACTTTATACAGGCAAGCGGAAGAATCAAGCGTCATATTTCAAGTGACAGCGATATACATAAATATGAATACAGGAATTTTGTTTACGATAAAAGAGGAATTAAGGCATCCTTGTTTTACAGTGATGCAGACCGCATCTACGTTGGGTTAGGATATGGCTGGGAACATCATCACTGGAGAAAGCTGCCTTATGTTTTTAAACAGAAAATCGGTGCAAATTATTCAATTTCACAGCATGCTTTAAGTTTTACATACACCGGTATTTTTCCTAATACAATCGGCAAGTGGAACCTTGCTTTACTTGGTAATTATGATGTCGTGCGCTGGACTAATTTTTATGGTCTTGGAAACGAAACTTTGTTCCCTATTAAAGATAAAGATTTCAACAGGATGAGAACAAAAGAAGTAATCGGGAGTGCAGGATTTAACAGAAAAGCCGGAAATAATTATTTTCAAATCAATGGGTTTTATCAAAGTATAAAAATTATTAATGACGATACCCGCTACACTGCAAAGAATATTGCCCCTTTGGATCCTACTGTCTTTGATGTAAAGAGTTTTGCAGGTGCAGCAGCAGAGTATAATTTTTCAAAACTTAATGACGCAATTGTTCCTACCAAAGGCATACAATTATCCGGTAATGTTTCCTACACACAAAATGTAAAACATAGCAGCCGTTCATTTTGGAAATATGGAGGAAACCTTCAATTATATCTACCACTGATTTCAAAATTTTCTTTAGCCATATCAGGTGGAGTTGAAACTGTTGATGGCAAGCCTGAATTTTATCAATTTCCTTTCATTGGTGGAGGGCAAGATCTGCGTGGATTTCAAAGACAAAGATTTTATGGCAAAACTGCTTTTTATAATAGTAATGAACTTCGTTTCATAAGCAAGGTAAAGAGTTATCTTTTTAATGGCAAAGCCGGACTGCTTGCCTTTATTGATGATGGCAGAGTTTGGATACCTTTGGAAAAATCAAATACCATTCATACGGGATATGGTGGAGGAATACTATTGGCTCCGTTTAATTTCATTTTGTTTGATGTGACTTATGGTTTTTCTGATGAAGATAAATTACTGCAGTTACGATTGAATTTGAAATTATAATTTCCCATTATCCTGATAAAAAATAAATTTCTAAAGACTTTTGATTAGGTAAGGGTCTAAATGCTTCCCTCTTTCTTTTTAGATGTGTTAAGCATGTAAGTCAATAAGTCCTATACTTTTTGAATGGTCAATCGCCTCTGAACTATGAATAAAATAACAGCAATGTGTACCGGCACCAATTATTTTATCAATAGCTTCCTGCACTGTTACGTATTTAGTTTTATGTACTCTGCGTATATAAACTGAATAAATTTTATCCGGGAAATGTTTTACTAATGATGAATAAATATTTGGATCTTCCTGCGAATCATCCCCAAACAAAACAAATCGCAGGTGCGGATATGCCTCAATAATCCTTACAATACGGAAAAATTTTGTGGCATGTTTATTCTGACCTGTTTTCCATACTTCTTTTAATCTTTTTAATTCACTTAAAAGATACACTCCTTTTGGCAAGCCATTCTCTCTTGAAAATTCTTTTATGAAATCAAATAGATTCCATTCGCTGCTCGACACGAAAAAAAAGGGATTGCTAATATTTTCTTTTTGTGCTGATGCAGCCAGTAGCTGGTAGTGATTTACAACTCCGGCAAAAGGTTTTCTGCTCCGTGCATTTTTAGTAAATAATACATATAATCTTTTACGAAGTCGTGATGAATGAGATATTAAAAAAGTATCGTCAATATCAGAAACAAAAGCATACGTTGAATGAAAAGGAATATTAACTTCTCCGGTACCATGAATTTTTTGTGCAACATATTTCTCTTCTTCAAGATTTACTGAAATATTGTGCCAGCCTGGCTTTGGCGGAACTGCCGGAGACCACTCAAATTTGAAAAAACCATCGTCCTGTGCTTGTGCATGTAATAATGTACCATCCCATTCCATGGAGAGCTTTGCACATTTATAAGGCTTCACCATAAATAAACGCAGCATCGAAAAAAGATTAACTACCCAATTGTGCCGGTAAGTTTTGCGCAACATGGGGCTTAGCTTTAAGACATGTCCAAATGCAATTATTTTTCCCGAACTGCCGTAGCCATTATAAACCCTGATCACCGGGTGATGATCAAGCCTGAATAAAAACAATATTTTATGTTTTAATCTTCTAAGCACAAAAAGTTTCTTTTCTTTATAGTCCTTTAAATCATCAAGGGAACTGAAAGATAATATGGAAAATCCAGCCAGCTTAAAAATATTATTTGTCCTCAACCCCGTATCAGGCGGAAAGAAAAAAGTTGATTGGGAAACCATCATCCGGGACTACTTTAAAAATCTTTCTCACACCATTGAATTTTATGTATTATGCGGGGAAGATGATACCGGATCAATAAATTACTGGATTGAAAAACTACAAGTTACAAGAATAGTTGCAGTAGGTGGAGACGGCACGGTAACTCTCATTGCAAAACAATTGCTTGGCACAGATTTAATAATGGGCATATTGCCTGCAGGTTCTGCAAATGGTATGGCCAAAGAACTTGAGATTCCTGAAACACCCGAAGATGCATTAGACATCATTATTAATGGAACCGTGAAATGTTGCGATGTAATAAAAATAAATGAAACCGACATCAGTCTTCATTTAAGTGATTTTGGATTGAATGCACGGCTCATTAAATATTTTGATGAAAGCCCTTTGAGAGGAATGTGGGGATATTCAAGAATGATATTTAAGGTTCTATGGTATAAAAAATTAATGAATGCCCACATCGTGGCAGATAGCCTTGATATGAATATACATGCATACATGATTGTTTTAGCAAATGCAAGCAAATATGGCACCGGCGCAGTTATTAACCCAAGAGGAAATGTAGGAGATGGTGTATTTGAAATTGTAGTAGTTCGAAAACTTTCCTTATCAGAATTGTTTAAAATGTTCCTTAGCTATAAAAGCTTTAACCCTAAAAAAGTAGAAGTTTTTCAAGCCAAAACTGCGACAATAACTACCAGGCATAAAACACATTTTCAGGTTGATGGAGAGTATAAAGGAAAAATTGATAAAGTAACAGCAGAGATTATTCCTTCGCAATTAAATCTATTGATAAAAAAAGATGAGAAAGTTGGTTGAGTTTAAAGTTGATAATTTGCCAATGCTGCTGCTGTTGGCGTCCCCGCCAACAGAATACATTATTCATTAAAATTTGTCAGCCAACGAAGATCTTTTACTCCTGTTTCATAAAACTTAGCTGATGACCATTTATATGATCGCTGCTGCTGTTGGCGTCCCGCCAACAGCATATATTATTCATTAAAATTTGTCAGCCAATGAAAATCTTTTGCCTTTGTTTCATAAAACTTAGCTGAGGGCTGCTGCTGTTGTTGGCGTCCCCGCCAACAGAATACATTATTCATTAAAATTTGTTAACCAATGAAAATCTTTTACTCCTGTTTCATAAAACTTAGCTGATGACCACTTATATGATTCCGGCGAAGTAGATAAATTCCAATGAGGCTGACAAGGATTAAAATGTATATAATTTAATTTCTGCCTGAAAAATTTTTTTGTCCAGCATTCTTTTACCATAGGTTCTCTTTCCCAAAACTGATAATTTCTGTCTGACTTATTTACATAATGCTTTTCTAAAGTTGCAGAATCATTTTTCTTTAGATATTTTTTAAATTCATGAGCTGTAAAACTAAACAGTGCACCCTGTACGTCTTTTCTTTCCAACCCATCTGCTATTTTCCAAAGTAAATGAAAATGATTTGGCATAATAACAAATGCATTTATTGTACATTTTTTATTTGTAACGAGCCAGTTAAAACTATCTATAATAATGTGTTTATAATTATCCTTCAGCAAGTGTTGCCAATTATATGTAGTAGCTGTTAAAAATTCTGGGTAATAACCTTGCAGCATCAATAAATATAAATTGTTTTTTGATATTTTTATTTTGAAATGCTGTTGGCGGGGACGCCAACAGCAGCAGGGCATTCAAGGTTGACGGTAGAAGCTGATTTGCCCTTGAGCCTTAAAAATTAAACACATCTCCAAATCACATCAGTAAACCATTTATTTTTATCAAAAAAATGTGCAACAGGTGTAAAGCCACTCTGGCGGGCTACTTCATCAATTTGTTCAACTGTATATTTTTGCGAAATTTCCATGAAGACAGTTTCATCTTTTGCAAAATCAATTACAGCCTTTTCCCCTATTGAAACCTGCTGTTTCTTTAAAGAAAAAAGGAAGCTTCTGCATGCACCGCTGAAAGGATCATAAGTTGCATAATGTTCGAAAGCATCTACATTAAAATCTGCATTCAGTTCCCTGTTGATACGCCTCAGCAGATTAAGGTTAAATTCCCGGGTAAATCCTTTAGCGTCATTATATGCAGCAAGAATTTGTTTGGGATTTTTTTTAAGATCAATCCCTATTAACACCATATCTCCTTCTGAAAGCTGGCTGCGCAATTCCTGGCAAAACTGATATACATCCTCTTTGGAAATATTTCCAATGTTAGAACCCAGAAATAACACCAGTTTTATTTTATCCGAAATTTGTTTTGCTGAGGTTAGCATAGTAAGATACTCACCGTTAAGCCCGTGAATATTAAGTCGTGGCAATTGTTGCGGAAGGTTTTTATGAAGAAGTTCAATGATATTGTTCGAAATATCAACCGGAAAATAAGTAAAGATTGCATTTTTATTTACCAGCTCTTTTAAAAGATATACGGATTTCACAGCGTCACCCGGTCCTAATTCTACAACATCAAAATTGCGATGTTGATCAATAATAATATCAGCAATTTGAGAAGTTTGCGTGGCAAATATTTCCATCTCACAATTGGTAAGATAGTATTCCTCACAATGCATAATCTGCTGGAATAATTCATCTCCCTTTTTATCATAAAAATATTTAGACTGAAGATATTTAGGATTTGACTGTAAGCCCATTAGCACATCCTGTAAAAATTGGTTCATCGCATTCATTTTTATTTCACAGAAATATTATTGTGCCAGTCTTATACCCGTAAATTGCCAGCGTAAAGGAGGATGAAAAAAATTACGGTAGGTAATTCGGCTATGCTCCTTTGGAGTTACTTCCGATGCACCCCGTAAAACTTTTTGATTCACCATAAATTTTCCATTGTATTCCCCAATTGCACCCGGAGCTTTTTTAAAACCCGGATATGGGAGATAAGCGCTTTCTGTCCATTCCCATCTTTTCCCCCAATCAAATTGTTGTGCAGCAATCTCCCATTCAAATTCTGAAGGCAGCCGCATCCCTTTCCACGATGCATAAGCAGCCGCTTCATAAAAACTTACATGGCACAGCTCGTCAGCCATATTAATGTTTTGCAATCCATACCATGTATAATTATACCATTCGCCATCAATCAAATGCCAGTATAATGGTGAATTTATATTATTGTTTCTTACCCAATCCCATCCTTCAGCATGCCAGTAGGCAAAATTTTTATAGCCTCCTGCATTTATAAATTCTATAAACTCTCCATTTGTTACCAGTTCATTTGAAATACTAAAATCCTGCAGAAATACCTGGTGCCTGTTTAACTCGTTATCAAAACAAAAATCATTACCGGCATATCCAATTTCATAAATGCCCTTTTCAATTCTTATGAATCCGGTAGCTATCGGATCATTTTCTTTTTTTTCTAAAATTTCTTTTCCATTTGAAGATGATAAGTATGCGGGAAACAAAGGATTATTACCTAAAATATATTTTATATCAGTTGATAAAAGTTCCTGGTGTTGCTGCTCATGGTTGAGACCCAGTAAAATTATTTCTTCAATTTCTTTTGAGAGTGTCTTTTGTAAAAGTTCATTCATTGCATTATCAATATGCCTGCGAAATTTATAAACATCTTCAACTGACGGCCTGCTTAAATTCCCCCTGTCTGTGCGTATTACTCTCGCCCCTACAGTTTCGTAATAACTATTGAATACATAATTATATTGTGGATCGAATTCCTCATAATTCTGCAGGTTAGGTTTTAAAACAAATGTTTCAAAAAACCAGGTCGTATGGCCAATGTGCCATTTAGGAGGGCTTACATCAGCAATGGGTTGTACTACATAATCCTCTGTTTTAAGCGGCCTACATATCTCTTCAGTGTGGTTTCTTACAGCTATATATTTTTCTAAAAGATTCATTATTTTTTTTTATCAAGATATCTTACAAGATCAGAAATACTATTAACACTGATTTGTTTTGTTTGTTCTCTGCGCATCATTAAAGCATACGAATTATTAAAGCCCACGGGTTGCAGCCATTTCAAATTATATTTTTCATGAAACCGGCTTTGCACATAATCATAAATTTTTTCTTTGCTACCCTTTAATGTTATAACTGCAGAATCAGGCGTTTGCAAAATTACAAGCAACGCAGTACCCGTATACTCGGGATACATATCTATCTGGTTATTCGTTAAAGCATCAAAACAAATTTTTGTACCACCAAGACCTGTTTTTGTTTCTACCTTCAAATTTGTATTTCCTTTAATCAACATAGTGTACATAGACGCCAATATGTATTGTTCTCCAAAAATTTTTGATCCAATTCTTATTATACCGGCATTTCCATTCTGTGGTTCTTTGTACAAACTTTGTTCCATCAAAAAATCTTTGGCAACTTTTTCAGGAGCCTGCTTCAAATAATCCACACGATAATTTAATTCGGTCATTACAGAATCATTGATATGCCCGGCCAATTGGTTGAATACATTTTCAAGTGCCGGGTATTTTTGCAAAACTTCTTCGCGGATTACAGGCGCAACATAATAGGGTGGAAATATTCCTTTATCATCATTGAGTACTACAAGGTCAAAAGCTTTCAGGCGCCCATCTGTGCTATACCCGCTGATGACATCTAATTTTTTTTCATACGCAGCTTTGTACATGACCGCATCACTGATAACAACATTATGTATGTTTAATTTGTAAATTTTTTTCAACCCCAAATAACCATCTTCTCTCCCCATAAATTCCGGTGTAAAACCAGCGAGCATTTTACTTCCATAAATATCCGGGAGCAGGTAAAAAGAAGACAGGAGAACAATACTAACAGGAAGCAGCCAAAAACCGGTTCGCAGTTTTTTAAGATTAATCTTCTGCACTTTTGATAAAATAAAATCAAGGAAGATAGCCAGCAAAGCTGCAGGGATAGCACCCGCAAGAATCATGTTTGTATTGTTCAATGCAATGCCCCCAAATATAAATTCGCCAAGGCCACCTGCGGCAATGTAGGCTGCAAGCGTTGCCACGCCTACATTTATAACAGTAGCTGTACGCACACCTGCCAGTATAACGGGGAGGGCTAGTGGCAGTTCTACTTTTGTAAGCACCTGCAACCCGCTCATGCCCATACCTTTGGCTGCATCGCTCACGGCTGCATCAACTCCTGTGATGCCGGTGAAAGTATTTCTTACAATAGGCAAAAGGGCATATAAGAATAAAGCCACTATCGCAGGCTTTGGACCTATACCTAATAATGGTATCATAAAGCCAAGCAAGGCTATGCTTGGTATTGTTTGCAATACACCGGTAAATCCTAAAACGGGTGCAGAAAATTTTTTTCTTTTTGAAATGAAAATTCCTAAAGGAACACCAATGGCGACAGCTATAAGTAATGAAATAAAAGTAAGACCAATATGTGCAAGCAACTGGTCAAATATTTTTCCTGATTGCTCCCGCATAAAACTAAAAAGTGATTGCCCGGGTTCATTCATGCCTGTTTTGTTTAAATGCGCCAAGCGCTGTAAATAATGAATC
>JBDTYU010000221.1:0-6364 GCA_040005535.1 Ginsengibacter sp.
AAAAAGAAAATAATTGTATTGGGAAGCGGTCCTAATAGAATTGGCCAAGGCATTGAATTTGATTATTGCTGCGTACACGGCTTGCTCGCAATAAAAGAATGTGGCTACGAGGCCATTATGATAAACTGCAATCCTGAAACAGTTTCCACCGATTTTGATATTGCAGATAAATTATATTTCGAACCCGTTTTCTGGGAGCACATTTGGGAAATTATTGAGTTAGAAAAACCTTATGGAATTATTGTTCAGTTGGGAGGCCAAACTGCCTTGAAGCTTGCAAAAAGGCTGGATGAAAAAGGTATAAAAATTATTGGCACCTCGTTCGACAATATGGATATTGCTGAAGACCGGGGCCGCTTTAGTGATATGCTCAAAGAGTTGGAAATTCCATATCCAAATTATGGCACTGCATACAATACTGATGATGCAATTGAAGTGGCAAAAAAAGTTGGATATCCTGTTCTTGTAAGACCTAGTTATGTGTTGGGCGGTCAACGCATGCGTATTGTTTTAAATGATGAAGAGCTGGAAAAGGGAGTTCTTAGTTTATTAAAACATTTGCCCAATAATAAAATTTTAATTGATCATTTTTTAGATCGTTGCCAGGAAGCTGAGATAGATGCTATATTTGATGGTGAAGAGTTTCATGTAATGGGTGTGATGGAACATATAGAGCCTGCCGGTATTCATAGTGGCGACAGTAATGCAGTTTTGCCGCAGTTTAATTTAACTCCTTTAGTAGTGCATACTATGGAAGAGTATGCCGAAAAAATTGCCCGTGCCTTGCACATCAAAGGGCTTATCAATATACAGTTTGCGATCAAAAACGGTGAAGTATTTGTAATTGAAGCAAACCCACGTGCATCACGTACGACACCTTTTATTGCCAAGGCTTATGAAATTCCTTACCTGAACATCGCAACAAAAATTATGATGGGTGAGGCAACCCTTAAGGATTTTACTTTTGAAAAAAAATTAAAAGGTTTTGCTATTAAGGAACCCGTTTTCTCTTTCAATAAATTCCCAGGAGTTAATAAAGAATTAGGGCCTGAAATGAAAAGCACGGGTGAAGCCATTCGTTTTATCAAAGACCTTCGTGATCCATACTTCAGACAATTATATAAAGAAAGAAGTATGCATTTGAGCAAGTAAAAATTAATAATTTAATCCTGCCTGGTTTTGATTTTTTGTATTCAAAATATACGCAACGATTACCAGTTGCTTAATCTTATCCCGATATTATAAGGCATAAAATTGAATCCTTTTTCAAAGATGGAATTGGGACTATAAGATCCATACAAATGTGCAGGGCCAAGTCCAAGTTCCGCTATATAAGAAAATTTCCATTTCTCAAGATCATAATCACCGCGGTTTTTACGTTTGCCATGTTCATCACTTATTTGTTTATTGCGGCTGCTGTACAGATAACCTACACTTACACCTGCACTAAAGCTAAGGCCCTTATCAGAATAGGTTGGACTGGTTCTAAAGTTGAGCAGAAACGGAATCGTAACATAATCGGCAGCCAGCTTGTTTTTTGAAAAACTTATTGAGTCCCTGAATATAAAAGGATGATTAATGTTTTGTGAAGGACTATATGGATTTGCACCACCTTCCTTAAGGCTTAACGCTGGTTTAAAGCGATAATTATTCAGTTCCAGGCCCAGGCCGTATTTAAGATTTACATAATGCTTTATGAGATTAAGCCTTTGCATAAAAAACCAGATGTTTACATTAACTGATTTTATAGTCTTCAGTTTAAAATCATTTTCACCCAAAGCTGCAGAGCCCGGGCGGTTTACGATATAGGCATCCGTTGTTGCAGATGTGTAATTGGTTTTATCAGTCCAATTGGAAAATCCTAAATCAACAATCCATGACGCAGTACTTATATTGGAAGTTTTTTGTTTACGCCTGTTACCAACGGTAACGGTTACACGCCTTCTTTGGGTGGAGTCGTCCTTCTTTAAAATTATCATGCCTCCAATACGAATGGTGTCATTTTTCTTTTGCACCTCTATTGAATCATTTTGTGCCAATGAATTAATGGCAAACAAAATCCCTATAAAACCTAAAGCTGTCTTTTTCATTTTTTAATATTTATGAGTACGTGATTTCTTTTTTGTGGTCAGTTGGATACAACCTGTTTTTCATCCCCGGATAAAATGCGGCTGATGGGATTATTTCTTTCAATAACACGCTTCACTTTTTTTAAGAAGCCGCCAACTTTTGTTTTCTTAAATTCTTCGGTGGTAATATCGTAAAATACATAGTTCTGACTGTTCTCATTTACATCCAAAACATACGAAGAGGTTTGAGCATACATTACTGGTTTCACATTCACATTTGTTTGAATAGAATTTTGCGCTAATTCCTTTGAAGGCTCAATTTTATCATCTCCTTTAATTTCTTTCTTTGATATATTTTTAATCTTCTCATTTGCAACAATAACTTCCCTGGCTGTTTTTTCCGGAACCTGGTTTATTAGATCCTCATCGGGTGTTTTTGTTTTCATATTAATTTTTACGAGTACGTTGTTATTTATATTTTTTTGCGGTAATGATTTTTGCAATTTTTCTTTCTCATGATTTATTTCCTTTACAAAAGGCTGAGAGCTGTGGCCGGATGATTGAACAATGGGATTAATAATTTTTTTCTTAGAAAGATTATTTTTTTCAATTACCGTAGGATTTTGTTTTGCAGGAATTGATCGTACCGTTACAGCAGGTTTTTGTTTTCCCTTTTGAATATACAATTGTGTTATCCATAATCCGAATCCAATTAAAAGGGCCGCCACAAGCGCTCTCCAAAATATTACGGGAATAACTTTTCCTGATTTTTCTTTTCTATATAACTTCTTTTTATTGGATAAAATAACCTCATCTTCCGGTATAAGTTTTGCTAAACCAATTAACTCAAATTCATTTTTAAATTGTGGATGACGGGATAAAAAATTCTCAGTCTCCTTCTTTTGCTTATCCGTTAATTCATTATCATGAAACAAAATAAACGCCTCTTCATAATTTTTTTCATTGATAATTAATCCTGACTCTTCTTTTAATAAAAAAGATTTATCTGCAAGTTCAACACTTACATCTGGTCTTGAAATAGTATAGTGAATCATCCTGAATTCTTCCTCAAGATCTTTGTTTTGTTTAACGAACATTAATACTTCAGCTTTTTCAAAATCCGTCAATTCATTATCAGCATAAAGCAAAAAATATTCTTCGTAATTATTTCTGTTGATGTTCATCTTAAATTACATTTTCAGGTTTTACCAACCAGGTTTTAAGCTGTATCCTTGCCCGATGCAGGTAAACTTTTACCTGGCTTACACTCAGTGATGTAATTTTTGCAATTTCATCATAAGTGTATCCTTCGTAATCTTTTAATAACACCAAGCTACGCTGCGTTTCACTTAACCGCTTCAATGCCTCGTTCAATATCTTGTTTATATTGTGATGCGGTTGATTTATAGTTTTTGTTTCAGCAGAAAAATCTTCCTGTAATTTTATTCTTTTATTTTTTCTTATGTGGTCAATCATCTGGTGATAGGCTACTGTGAATAAATAAGATTTACTGCGTTCATTTTCTACTGTTTCCCGATTCATCCATAATTTCTCGAATGCGGTCTGCACAACATCTTTGGCATTTTCTTCATGTCGCAGGTTCTTTACAATAAAGCGGTAAACATTATCGGCATAAAGGTTTACGCATTCATTATATTCTTTCTCAGTCATACACTCAATTGGCAATTTAAAATTACTCCCGTATTTGTTTTGACAGTTATACGAAAGCCCGATACAAAAAGTTACAATTTATAGGATTTAGTTTATCTGATTTGAAGTTTAGCGATTTCATGTAGGTTTGCTTTGCATAAAATTAAAATTATGAATGAAAGTTTTATTAATAGAATAGGAGAAGAGCTGGAAGAGATCAAAACTGCAGGACTTTATAAGAATGAAAGAATAATTACAAGCGGCCAGGGAGCTGAAATTGAAGTTGGGGGAAAAAAAGTTTTGAATTTTTGTGCTAATAATTATTTAGGATTATCTGCTCATCCAAAAGTAATAGAAGCCGCCAAAAAATATATTGATACACGTGGGTATGGTTTAAGCAGTGTACGCTTTATTTGCGGTACGCAGGATATTCATAAAGAGCTTGAAAAAAAGATAGCTGATTTTTTGGGAACTGAAGATACCATTTTATATGCTGCATGTTTCGACGCTAACGGAGGCATATTCGAACCTTTGTTTGGCCAGGAAGATGCAATTATATCTGATGCATTAAACCATGCCAGTATTATAGATGGGGTTCGTTTATGCAAAGCGCAACGCTTCCGGTATGAGCACAACAACATGGATGATTTGGAAAATAAATTAAAAGAAACTCAAAATCTCCGTAACAGGATTATTGTTACTGATGGATCTTTCAGCATGGATGGAACTATTGCCAGGCTTGATAAAATTTGTGACCTGGCAGATAAATACAATGCTATTGTAATGATTGATGAATGTCATTCAACAGGATTTATTGGCAAGACCGGAAGGGGCACACATGAATACCGCGGTGTAATGGGAAGAGTTGATATCATTACAGGAACATTGGGAAAAGCGCTTGGTGGCGCCAGCGGTGGATTTACTACCGGCAAAAAAGAAATTATTGAAATGCTTCGTCAGCGCAGCCGCCCTTACTTGTTCAGTAATACTTTAGCACCCAGTATTGTGGGTGCATCCATTGCTGTTTTAGATATGCTGAGTGAAACAACAGGCTTACGTGACAAACTTGAAAGCAACACAAATTATTTCAGAACAAAAATGACCGAAGCAGGTTTTGATATAAAACCAGGTGACCATCCCATTGTGCCTATCATGCTATATGATGCTGTGCTGGCACAAAAATTTGCAGCACGTTTACTGGAAGATGGAATTTATGTAATTGGGTTTTTCTTTCCTGTGGTAGCAAAAGGGCAGGCAAGAATTCGTGTACAAATAAGTGCAGCGCATGAGCAGGAACATTTAGATAAAGCTATTGAAGCATTTACAAAAGTGGGTAAGAAACTGGGGGTGCTGAAATAGGAGTGAATACGTATTGGTTTTTAATAACTTTACGGAAATTTAGAAGATGGAAACAACATTATTAAATAGAATCACAAATAATCCTTCTATATTAACGGGAAAGCCTGTTATAAGAGGAATGCGAATTTCTGTAGAACAAATTTTAAAAATGCTGGCACGAGGAATTTCTCATAAAGATATCATTAAAGAATTTCCATTATTGGAAGATGATGATATTAAAGCCTGTCTCGTATATGCCGCCAATATCATTTCTCATGAAGTTGAAAGAGTATGATTAATGCATCAACTTTCAAAATAATAATTGATGTCGGTGTCGGTAGATTAATTGAAGAATGGCTGTCTCACCAAGGATTTAATGTTATTGCAATCTCAAAAGTAAATCCGGGAAATGGCTGATTCGGATATTATAAACCTGGCTAATAGTGAGGATGCAATTATTGTAACTATGGATAAAGATTTTGGAGAGTTGGTCTTTAAAATTCTTTCATCTCATAAAGGAATTTTACTATTACGATTAGAGGATGCAGTTGCTGAGGAAAAATTATCAGCAATTCAAAATATCTTTCCTAATCATTTATTTCAATTGAAAAACAATTTCTGTGTTTATCAAAATGGTAAACTAAGAATACGAAATAATTTAGCATGACTGAAAACGCTTCAACATTTAAAGCAAAGAGCACTATAAAAAGTGCAGACCTTGAACATCGCCAAAAAATAAATTTTAATATCGGCCGATATAGTGCTGCTGTTCCTCAAGGTAAACAACAGTTTGAAAATATAGGGCTCGCTAAAGAAAGAGCAAAAAATACAAAGTGGAAGGCGCTTGAAACACTGGACCAGCAACTGGAAGAATTTGAAATGAATTTTACCAAACGCGGAGGAAAAGTTATTTGGGCACAAGACTCACAGGAAGCCTTAGACGAAATTCTCATCATCTGCAAAGAAAAAAATTGCAAGACCATTGTGAAGAGTAAGAGTATGGTTACAGAAGAAATTCACCTGAATCATTTCCTGGAAAAAAATAATATTGAAAGTGTGGAGACTGATTTGGGTGAATACATTCAGCAACTGGATGGCGAACCCCCGTATCATATTGTAACCCCGGCTATGCACAAAAGCAAAGAAGATGTTGCGAAGCTTTTTGAAGAAAAATTAGGAACCCCTCCAAAACTTTCACCGGAAGAACTAACGTTGGTTGCACGAAAAAAATTAAGAGAAAAATATGTACAAGCCGAAATAGGAATTACGGGAGCTAATTTTATTATCAGCGATATTGGTGCAATATC
>JBDTYU010000222.1:0-8005 GCA_040005535.1 Ginsengibacter sp.
GGTGATTTATATTACAAAGATTATAAATGGAAGACCGATGCCAATCATGTCAAACCAAAAATTATTTCGCAAACCGATGACTCAGAATTGAATCGAAAAGATGGATATGAAATGCTCTATTTCATAAATAGTTTGGCAAAAACCTGGATTTGGCAAAAGGCTACTTCTTTATCATCATATCAACATTTAGAAAAAATTATTCGTCTTGAAGTTCCCTCTCTTATAAGCGCACGCTGTGGTATTATGTTTTGGATAAGTGCAAATTTTAAAGTTATATAGACCCTACAGCACGTTATTGTAGTGTAATTAATATTTCAATAATGCCGATAATACAAGGAAGATTTGTGAATAATAATGCAAATGCCAATCTTTTATTAATTAGTTGTAGTTCTTTTTTTGTTTCAAAGTGCCCAAATCTCCTATAATTATAAACATCTAAAAAGATACAAAGAGCAATGTCAACACTTATGCTTATGGTATAGTTAACCTTAAATAATGGCATAAGACATTCAATAATTATGAGTGTCAAAACAACACCTGATGTAGCTAGAGTTTGATTATCGATCTCGATTTTCATTAAGCATTTATTTGCAAACATTGTATTCTCCAAAGTCTTCAAAACTCATTTGTTGTTTTCACATTTTCTTTTTCAAATTAAAAAATTTATTTAAAGCAAGCGTTAAACTGAATTACACTATACAAGGATGTTGCTTAAGCCAAAGAAGTAGTAATACTTATAATCCAGCATTACTTATGAGATGAATGAAATTAAAAATATTAATTAAAATAGTGTTTGTTTAAACACACTTACCTTAATCCATTATCCTTAAAAAACTGAAACAAACATGATAATATACAACTACTATAACCCATTCACAACACAGTAATTTCCGAATAAATTACGGTAATGTACGACTAATATTGAACGGATGTTTACTTTTGATTTTAAACCTGATGTATATACTTTTATTGTAGAATTTTAATAATTTTAAATATTATTTTCGCCTTGAAACACCAAAGATTAACCCAGGGGTTTGCTGCCTTGGGTTTTGTTTTAGATATTTTAATATTTTCTTAATGCTTCATTTAAATATATTCAATGATATATTTATTAAATTCTTTCACAAATACAACGCTTGCACAGTTGCGAAGATTAAGAGCGATTGAATTTTCTAAAACTGAGAAAAATATTTGCGTTGCAGATGATTTTAAAGATTCACTTGCAGGGCTATGCAGGCGTGGCTTCGTGAATACAAAAACTGTGGTGCTTGATGGAAAAGAAATACTCACCGTATATATAACCCAGGCTGGCAATTTTTTTTTAGACAAAGCAAATGCAAAAATACTGGGAGGTGGATACAATATTCTCTAATTAATTATAGCTTAACTACCGCTACTTTTTTTGGTAATTTATTAAACTAACGTTAACCCATAGACGAAATCCTCCTCATTCATTTTATAAAGATTGGTTTTATGTTATGGTTGTAATTGCCAGGTGAATAATTACTCATAATAATCCACGCTGAACAGACTTACCGGATTATCTAAATATATTTTAACCACCATTGTTTATGCTCATCTTTGTATTTGCCAAACCACCTGCATGGTTTATACAAGATCAATACAACAGCCATCCATATTAAATAAATTGCCCAAAGTTGTACACCGCTTTTTACTCCTTTCGGCCTTCCAAAAGTCCCTGAAGCAAAATCCATGTCCGGCCAGTGAAAGCCTTGCAAAATCATTATAGCAATCATTGTAAAGTGAATTACATAAAAGTGAAGCAGGAAATAAAACAAGGGAACTTTTCCATAAACAGATCCTGTGTTCAAAAAATTCTTGTTCGCCTTATCTGCAAATGCAAGTATTAAAAACATTATTCCTAAAGTGATTAAGGAAAATAAAAAGGAGGGTGGATATTTGGTGACATTCATAAATGAAAGAAATGTATACAATATATTTTTTTGCGAAGACCATAATGAAGGATCGCCGTAAATATTTATAAACCGGAGAACAACAAAAAATAATAAAGCACCCAATCCAATTTTCAGAAATGTATTTTTTCTTTTGATATCGGGCAAATCAAATAATTTTCCTGAGACAAATCCAACCAGCATGATACCCAACCAGGGAACAGGCGGGTAGCCCATAATGAAAATAGTATGCGAAAACACCGGAAAAGCGCCCGGACTGAACAATGGTGATAAAATATCTTTTACTATTGAACCCTCCCTGAATGGAATAAGGGGCAGTAGATTATGGCAGCATATTATTACAAGGCCGATAATAAGTATAGTTCTAATTGAAGCTTTAAGCAATACAGAAAGAATGATAAATCCAAAACCAATCGCAGCAATCACTTCGAAGAGAAGAGTATGAAAACCCAAGTCAAAAAATAGACCCAAATTGACTATACTAAATTCCAGAAGGATCAGCCAAAGGCCTCTTTTGAGTAAAAATTTTCTGCTTTGCAGGAGGTTGCCTTTGTTTTTAAAAGATATATAAGCCGATGTTCCTGCAAGGAAAACAAATACAGGTGCGCACAGGTATGTAATCCACCGGGTGAAGAAAAGTATGGGCGTTGTAGTTGATAGATCGGTTGGGCTTTGTGTAATTGAGTTTACATGCATAAGGTCACGTACATGATCTAACGCCATTATGATCATGACAATGCCCCTCGTAAAATCAATACTGTAAATTCTTTTCATGCGCCTATTTAGTATGTCATTGCCATTTTAAAAGAATATTCCACTCCACTCCTTTTATTTGTGCCGCTTGCCTATATAAAAAATAAGTTGTCATATATTATTGCAATATAAAAGAGTTTATTTCTTTTATAAAAAACATACCATTCCGGTATGGGCGCTGTTATGTAGAAGAATTAAAAAATTCAAAGCTCAACTTTAATGACAAATATTCATTCAGTTAAAGAGAGAACAAAATCGTCATTCTAAGGTAATTTCTGGTAGGTCGTTAAGCATCTTTCCCTGTAAATGCCTGTTTCAAAGTTGGGATGTCTATTTTTTTCATTTGAAGCATAGCCTTCATAACCCTTTGCGATTTTTTAGCATCAGAGTCGCTTAACATTTCAGGAAGAACAGCAGGAATAATCTGCCACGATAGCCCGAATTTATCTTTCAACCAGCCACATATTTGCGCTTTTTTATCTCCACCTTCGGAAAGTTTTTCCCAATAGTAATCAACTTCTTCCTGCGTATCGCAATTAACAATAAATGATATTGCTTCACTGAATTTGAAAATAGGTCCGCCATTAAGTGCTACAAATTTTTGTCCTTCTAAAACAAATTCCATAGTCATAATAGTTCCTTCTGCCATCCCGTGAATTTCATATCCTTCTTTTCCATAACGGGCAGTTCTTCCAATCTTAGAATTTTTGAAAACAGAGGTATAAAGTTTCACAGCCTCTTCAGCTTGTGTGTCAAACCATAAGTTTGATGTAATTTTTTGCATGGTTGCCATAATATTTCTTTTTAAATTAATTAATATATTTTTTCTTTTAAGTCTATCTTTTTAAAGTGATTTTACTTCGCTGTTTTACTAATAATTCTTTTACAAAATTACTTTCAATAATTGTATGTGATGGTATGTGAATACGACAATATAAGGGAAGATTGCGACAATTATAAGTCGGTTGATGCCCGGCATAATAAGAGGCTCCGGTTGAAAAGAGAAAAAATATACTGTCAAAAATTAAAGAAATTAAGAAGAGAATCGCTTATAATAAGTTGCAGAACGTAACGAATGCTAAAATTGTAAAGCGAACATAGTATTACTTTTACCTCCCCCGATCTTTTAAAGGGAATAGAATGAGCATTGGCCACAACAATAAAATCGCCGAAGATTTTTTAAAAGGAAAATCCGACCTTACCCATGCACTATTTCATCACTTTATAAATGAATATAGGAAACTGGGTGTAGTAACAGTCCACCCCGCAAAAACAATGATAGGTATTGCCAATGCCAATAAACGCATCGCCTGGGTTACACAATTTGGTAAAAATTTTATTCACATTGTGTTTCCGTTAAAAAAACCATACCCGGATAATCTATGTTTTCAAAAAATAGCACAGGTGCCGGGCGACGACCATCAATTCAATCATCATTTTCGTATGTACAATCCGGAAGATGTGAATGAAGAAGTAATTCAATTTATGAAAATGGCATATGATAATGAGCAAATAAAAAATTAGAATTTGTGAAGCTTACTACAAATGAGAGCAACCTAAAGCATATTTTTTTTATAATCGAATTGATTGGCAAAATATAAATACACACCAATGAAAATGTATCAGCATGCTTTAACGCTATTGGAAAGAAAAAGAGGTTTTCACCTTATCACCCGAGAAGTGACTAACTCACTCCAATGGTTACACGAAATAAAAGTTGGTATATGCCATGTTTTTATTCAGCATACCTCTGCTTCATTATGCATTAATGAAAATGCCGACTCAACTGTAAGAAAAGATTTTGAAATGTATTTTAATAAAACAGTTCCGGAAAACGATCCTGGCTACCTTCACGACACTGAAGGAAGCGACGATATGCCTGCACATCTAAAAGCAGCATTATTAGGTAGTTCAGTAATGATTCCAATATGTAATAAGAAGTTGGCTTTGGGTATATGGCAAGGCATTTATTTATGTGAGCATCGCAATTATGGCGGGCAGAGAAACCTGCTTATTACTGCGTGGGGCGAATAAATATATAAGAGCAGCCGGCAACTATAATTGTACCGGCGGGCATAAATTCAAAAAAATAAATTATCAGATTAGTGTAATCTTAAAACAAAATATATGGCTCAGTTTATTAAAGTAACACAAAAAGATGATGTTGAATTATTAATCAATACCAATATTATAGAAACAATTTTCCCTGACAGCACCGTAGAGAAATGTAAGTCATTAATAAATTTCAGCAGGTCTTCGGCTAAAAAAAGCTTTAATGTTCAGCAAGCTGTTGAAGAGATATGGGCAATGATTTTATTATAATCAATAATCATTCTACTTATTTTTTTAAGCTTGCCTAAGTTTGGAATGCATAAATGGCAGTGTTGTTGAGATGCCCTTTAAGTCTGCTTAGTGAGCCAGCTCATTTCTCTGAAAAATATTTCGGCATTCGAAAACTACGGCTCTATTTCGCTAAAAAAATTTTGATGGCTAATAATTCCAGGCTTTCAAAATTGAGCACCTGGAAGGATAATAATATCACAAAAAAATCAATTGTAATAAATTAACCTGTTGTAATTTTCTCCCAACAAAATCCTAAATGAACAAAAACAACAGGCTTATTTATTTGCTGGCAATCATCAAATTTATTCTTCCTTATTTATTGCAAAGCAATGTTTACGAACCTCACCGTGATGAGTTTTTATACCTGGCAGAAGGCCATCATGTGGCATGGGGCTTTGTAGAAGTACCGCCATTACTTTCTGTTTTTGCGTGGCTTACTCATCTGTTTGGTGATAGCATGTTCTGGATAAAGTTGTGGCCAAACTTATTTGGGGTTTTCACTTTTATTATTACAGCTAAGATCATTCAATCGCTCGGTGGAAAATCATTTGCTATTTTGCTGGCATTTCTGCCGTTTGTTTTTGGGGTTTACCTTCGTTTGTTTTTTTTATTTCAGCCAAATCCGCCGGAGATATTTTTCTGGACCATGATTGCGTTTAGCGGTATCCGTTATATTCAGACAGAAAAAAACAAATGGTTGTATATTTTGGGAATTAGTATCGGGCTTGGGATGCTTAGTAAATATTCTGTCGCCCTGTTTACAGTAAGTGTGTTAGCAGGCTTATTGCTTACTTCGCAAAGAAAAATATTTGCCAACAAACATCTATACTATGCCGGCGGTCTTGCGGTCCTGATTTTTCTTCCCACCATTTTATGGGAATACAACCATCATTTTCCTATAATTGCTCACATGAAAGAATTGCAACGTACACAGTTGCAATATGTAAATCCCGGGGATTTCTTAAAGGATCAGTTGTTGATGAATCTTCCCTGTGTGTTCATCTGGCTTGCCGGTTTCTACTTTGCAGCATTTTCTTATAAGGGAAAAAAATATAGAGCGTTTGCATGGGCATTTGTTTTTTTGATGCTTCTGCTAATTGTGCTTCATGGCAAAAATTATTATTCGCTTGGCATATATCCTGTACTCATTGCATTTGGCGCTTACCACCTGGAAAGCTTTACAGCAAATCGTTCGAGAGTATGGAGGTATGCTTTTGTGATAATCCCTTGTGTAATTGGCATTGTGTTTATACCTATGGCGTTGCCTATTGCCAGGCCAATAACACTTGCTGATTATTACAACAAGATGCACATAAAAAAAACAGGCGTTTTAAAATGGGAAGACTTACAAAACCATCCTTTGCCCCAGGATTTTGCAGACATGCTTGGCTGGGAGGAAATGGCACAAAAAATGGCAGAAGCCTATAACAATTTAGACAGCCTCGAAAAGGCACACACATTTTTATTTTGTGATAATTATGGTGAGGCTGGCGCTGTAAATTATTACAGGTATAAATATCATCTGCCGCAAGTTCACAGTGACAATGGAAGTTTTTTATATTGGATCCCACGCAATGTACATATCGATAACCTGATTTTAATAACGGATGATAAAGAAGAGATGCAGCATCCGTTCATAAAACAATTTGCATCAGCTACGGTAACTGACAGTGTTACGAATATTTATGCAAGAGAAAAAGGCACGCTTATTATTGTTTTTAAAGGAGCAAATGAGGCGTTCAATAAAATGTTTCAGGAAAAAATTGATAAAGATTATGATACATTCAAATGATGATATGCGATTACAAGAATTAAAAGACAACCAGTCCATTCATCAGTGTAATCCGATGGTTATCGGATAGTGCTTTATAAATTCGTGTAATAAAATTTATTGTACAACAAGCACCTTAAATGAGCCGGGCACTATTTTTCTTCTTGCATTTGGAGCATCTCCCGGTGCGGCAGGTTCAATATCTGCCGAAGGCAAAAATAAAGCATGAGTTGCCTGGTCAATGGTTAAAGTTCTTGCACTTTTTTTCGTTGGTATGGTTTCAGTTACTTCAAATTTATCCTCATCCTTCTCTTTAATACTTGTAACATTTCCTTCTCCATTGGAAGTATATACAGTCTTTTCTTTTTCATCAAATACAACACCATCACATCCATCACCAATAGGCAATGATGTAACTACCTTGCCATTTTTGGCATCCACTACCACCAGTAATTTATTATCACAGCCTGCAAAAAGTCTATTTGTTTTGGTGTCGATTGCAAGGCCGGTTGCACTTTCTCCTGGGGCAATGGGCCAACGGTTAAGCACCTTGTAAGTCTTCATATCTATTTCGGCAATCTCATTTTTATCTTCGAGATTCACATACAATTTTCCTTTACCATTACTTACAGCTTCTTCCGGCTTTCCATTAAGTTCAATAGTAGCGATAACCGTATCATTTACCGGATCAATTACAGTTAAGGATTTACCACGCCCATTGCAGGTAATTATTTTTTTAGAAAATGATTCATAAGAAATTGCATCAGGATTTTCCCCGGTAGATATTTGTTTCAAAATTTTATTAGTGCTCAGGTCAAAAACAAAAACATTATTCAACCTCCCATTGCTTGTGTAACCTTTGCGGAGATCGTTGCAAAATGCGATACCATGCACGCCGGTTGTACCGGGAATAACACCAACAGAGTCACCCGAATTTTCGTTCAGGATATTTACCTGCGTACCATGCGATACATATAGCTTGTTATCATTCACTGCAATATAGTCCCAGCCACCACTGCCGCCAACAGTGTATGTTTTAACAATTTTATGTTTATTGCCCTGTGCAACACATTGCAAAGAAGAAAGAAGAATAACAACTATAGTGTTTTTTAAATGGCTTATCATCATATTTATTTTGACTGCAAATTAATAAAAGAAAAAGGCTGATATAAAATATTCTTCTTTGAAATCTATAAAAAAAATA
>JBDTYU010000223.1:0-3624 GCA_040005535.1 Ginsengibacter sp.
AGGAAAAGAGGTGATTGGTGGAAATGGAAGATTGATCCTTTAACGATAGATTGTGTAATGGTCTATGCTCAAAAAGGAAGTGGGCGCAGAAGTAATCTCTATACAGATTATACCTTTGCTGTAAAAGATGGCGATAAACTGGTAACCTTCACGAAAGCATATTCCGGCTTAACTGATAAAGAATTTGCACAGGTTGATAATTTTGTAAAAAGAAATTCAATAGAAAAATTTGGGCCCGTGCGTACAGTAAAACCTGAACTGGTTTTTGAAATTGCTTTTGAAGGCATTGCTGCAAGCAACCGTCATAAAAGTGGTGTGGCATTGCGTTTCCCCAGGATGAGCAGGTGGAGGAAAGATAAAACTGTTGATGATATTAATACCATTGAAGATTTAAAAGCTATGTTGAATACGTATGGAAAGTAAAATAAAAAGTTAGGCAACTAAAACTTTTAGTTAATAATTTAGATATAAATTAATTCCCTCCTTAATTAACTCTACTTCGCTTTTTGAAATATAGCCAATCTTTTTAGACAATCTATTTTTTGAAATAGCACGCACTTGCAAAACCAATACTTCAGAATTTTTTTTCAAGTTATTCATTCTATTCTTTTTGAATTACTACACATCCTTTAATATTTTTAATAACACTTGTTAGAGGACACGTAGTGATAATTTGTAAAGTCGTATTCATAGCTTGACCACTTACTATAATAACCGGTCTTTTACCGGCTTGCTCACTGCCTTTCACCGGTTCTAAATCTGCATACCAAATTTCTCCTTGGTTCATATATCAAATCTTTTCAATTGTTCAGCATAATCTTCCATACCCCACTCTGCCATTTCTATCATATCCTGATCATCAGCAATTTTTCTAAAAGATTCTATAAGTTCATTGCTTATTTCTTCTTCCATAAGTTTTTTCACAGCCATTTCTATAACTTTATTTTTAGAAATTTTTTTCTTTTTTGCATACTCCGCCACTTCTTCCATAACTACGCTTGGTAATGTACTGGTATAGGTAATTTTTTTCCGATTCATATTTACGAATATATTTAGAAAATGTAAATATAGAATTAACCAAAATTTTTAAAAAGATAAATTAATGAATCTATCATAATTTAGTTTAGTGAAACTGTTTGATACAAAAGGATATACAATAATTCAGCAATGGCTTGCATCTAAAAACTTCATTCCCTTTGCTTTTCAACTGGAAACGTGGCAACATATCATTGATAAAAAATCAGGATTAGTAAATGCACCAACAGGTTGTGGCAAAACGTTTTCAGTTTTTCTTGGAGCCGTTATTGATTTTATAAATGAGCATCCAAAAAATTATAAATCATTATCAAAAAATAGTCTTCAGCTTTTATGGATAACTCCTCTGCGAGCGCTGGCAACAGATATTGGCAGAGCAATGGAAGAAGTAATCAGTGAGCTTGGAATAAATTGGAAAGTTGGTATCCGCAATGGAGATACCAGTATCAGTGACAGGCAAAAACAAAAAAGACAGGTGCCTGAAGTCCTTATCATAACCCCGGAAAGTCTTCATCTTTTATTAGCACAAAAAAATTATTCTGATGTTTTTAATTCATTAAAAATTATTGCAGTTGATGAATGGCATGAATTGATTGGAAGCAAGCGTGGTGTACAGGTCGAGTTGGCTATTTCCAGAATAATTAATTGTCAATCCGATAGCTATCGGATGTCACTATGGGGAATATCTGCAACCATAGGAAATCTTCAACAGGCAAAAGAAGTTTTACTCTCTCCCGTTGCTCATCATCACCATCAACTTCCATCTTCATTTGGTGAAACTGTAACTGCGCAAATTGATAAACCCATTCAAATAGAATCAGTATTTCCTGATGAAATTGAAAAATTTCCATGGGCCGGACATTTAGGGATAAAGCTGGTAGATAAAGTAATTCCCATCATCATGCAAAGTACCACCACACTTATCTTTATAAACACCCGCGGCATGAGCGAAATGTGGTATCAGGCATTGCTGAATGCCTGTCCTGAACTTGCAGGCGCTATTGCATTGCACCATGGAAGTATTGAAAGGGATTTAAGAAGCTGGGTTGAAGATAATTTACATACAGGAAAACTAAAAGCAGTTGTGTGCACTGCAAGCCTTGACCTTGGTGTTGATTTTCGTCCGGTCGAGACTGTTATACAGGTAGGTTCACCCAAAGGTGTTGCAAGATTTTTACAACGGGCTGGCAGAAGTGGCCACAGGCCTGGTGAAGTAAGTAAGATTTATTTTTTGCCAACCCATTCACTCGAGCTTATGGAAGCTGCTGCATTAAAAGAAGCAACCGAAATAAAATTGATTGAAAGCCGTGAACCAAGGCTTTTATGTTTTGATGTGTTGATACAATATTTAAGTACGCTCGCAATCTCAGACGGGTTTCTTCCTCAACAAATTTTTAAAGAAATTAAAACAACTTATTGCTACAGGGACATTACAACAGATGAATGGTTACAAATTATTCAATTTATAACAGTGGGTGGAGTTGCATTAAACCAATATGATGATTATAAAAAAATAGAAATTATTGATGGCCTGTATAAAATAAATAACAGGAGGATTGCTATGCGGCACAGAATGCACATAGGCACCATCGTTAGTGATCCCATGATAAAAGTAAAATTTATAAGCGGTGGCTTTATTGGTGTAATAGAAGAATGGTTTATTGCAAGATTGCAGCCTGGTGATGCTTTTACATTCGCAGGAAGAAATCTTGAGTTTGTAATGGTAAAAGAAATGACCGCATTGGTAAGGAAATCCATTTCAAAAAAATCAATCATTCCCAGCTGGCAGGGAGGAAGAATGCCCCTATCAGCGAATCTCGGATTTATGCTGAGAAAAAAATTCGATGAAGCTTCAGAAATTAATTCAAAATTAAAAAGTAAAGAGAAAGAAATTGAAGTGCTGCAACCTCTGTTTGAATTGCAGGAATATCTTTCACATATTCCAAAGCAAAATGAATTGCTGATTGAACACATTGAAACCAAAGATGGCTTTCATCTTTTTGTTTTTCCATTTGAAGGAAGGCTTGTGCATGAAGCCATGGGAGCCGTTTTAGCTTACAGAATAAGCCGCATTACCCCTATAACATTTTCAATTGCCATGAACGACTATGGCTTTGAATTATTAAGCGACCAGCCCATACCGTTAGATGACACCAATTCTTATGAATTGTTTTCTCCTGATAATTTATTAAATGATATCCAGCGAAGCCTTAATAGTGTTGAAATGGCCAAAAGAAAGTTCAGGGATATTGCAGTGATTGGCGGATTAATTTTTACAGGTTTTCCAGGTGAACAAAAAAAAGCAAGGCACCTCCAATCATCAGCTTCTCTGTTGTTTAATGTATTCGCAGAATACGAACCCAATAATTTGTTATTAAGACAAGCATACAACGAAGTAATGGAACAGCAAATGGAGGAAGAACGTTTGCGCAACATGCTTGAACGAATTCAAAAAAGTAAGATTATCATAACTTTCCCAAACAGACTTACACCATTTTGCTTTCCTATTAAAGTTGACAGTATGAGAGAAAATCTTACTTCAGAAAAACTTGAAGACAGAGTAAAGAAAATGCAGATGCAATTGGAGAA
>JBDTYU010000224.1:0-4449 GCA_040005535.1 Ginsengibacter sp.
TGTTTTGGAAAGCGATTGTAAACACTTTAAAATTTTTATTGCTGCACATTCCTTTACAATTAGTAGTGTCTCTATTCCTGGCAGAATTGCTCAATCAAAAAATAAGAGCTAAAGCTTTTTTCAGGGCATCTTTTTTTATGCCTGTTATAGTTTCAGGTGTAGTGGTTACCATACTCTGGCAACAATTGTTAGGCTATGATTCGGGGTTAATAAACAGGACGGCGATGTCTGCAGGATTTAATAAAACAGGCTGGCTTGTTAATCCTGATATTGCTATTTATTCCATAGCAGTAATGGCTACGTGGAAGAATGTTGGGTTGTATGTCATTCTTTTCCTGGTTGGTTTGCAAACGGTACCCACACAATATTACGAAGCAGCAAAAATGGAAGGCGCCAATCGCTGGCAGCAATTTTATCACATTACATTACCCATGATAAATCCTACTGTTTTTATGGTAGTGATTTTATCAACTATCGGTGGTTTTAATTTATTTATTGAACCCTATATTATGACAGGTGGAGGCCCGCTGAATACTACACTTTCTGCGGTACTATATATTTATAAACAGGCATTTCAATATTACAATATGGGATATTCTGCAACCCTTGGATTTTTTTATGCAATAATGATTATGTGTGTAGTTGTACTTCAGAAAAAGTTTATTGAAAAAGAAGTTTGATTAATTAGCCAATGTGATAAAGCGCTAATGTGCTAATGTGTAAAATGATAATGATAAATGAAAATTAAAAATGGTAACTAATAAATTAGTTTCTTCCTCTTCGGGCAAGGGTTGGGATGTGGCACTTTTATATGTAGCACTCTCCATTGCTGCACTTACTTTCATTTATCCATTTATATGGATGATAGGGGCTTCTTTTGCACCTATCCATGAAGTTGGAACAATGACCTTGTGGCCTGCCCATCCTACATGGAATAATTTCAAATCCATGATTGAAAAAATTCCAATAGGAAGGTCCCTTGTCAACAGCTTATTTGTAGCAGTAATTACAACAGCATTGGTAATAATCACCGGTTCAGTAGTTGGATATGCTTTGGCGAAAATGCAATTTAAGGGACGGCAATTTATATTTTATGTAATTGTATTTACTATGTCGCTGCCGTTCCAGGTAACGCTGATACCTAATTATATCACGATGGTCAATTTAAGATTGGTAGATACTTTCTTTGCATTGATTATTCCGTTTGCGGTGAGTGCATTTGCTATTCTTATGTTCAGGCAGGCTTTCCAGGGATTACCGCAGGCGTTAATAGATGCAGCACGACTGGATGGTTGCAATGAGACCGGAATTATTTTTAGAATTTTGTGGCCTAATATAAAACCAACAATTGTTACAGTCGCTATACTTTCTTTCATTGGATCATGGAACGAAGTTTTATGGCCACTCATTGTAGTAAGAAATGAAAAGCTGATGACGATGCCGCAGTTAGTTACATTGTTTGCTGTGGGTGGCAGGGCAGATAGTCAGTTGGGCGTAAAGATAGCAGCAGCAGTGTTATTGGCGCTTCCTGTAATGATTGCATTTTTATTTTTCCAGAAACATTTTATTCAGAGTATGGCTTCGACGGGATTGAAAGATTAATAGCTGAATTGTAAATGTTAGAACACATTCACTCTTTAAATTCTTACAGGAATATTTTTTTATAATCACATAATCTATTGCCAATTCACCCATGAAGGTTACTAAGAATTCAATTCGTTTACTTGCCTCAGCAAAAGGGGTGATCACGCATTTTTTGTTTTTGCCGGGAGAGAACAGGATAAGCAATGTAATTAAGCGGCTGACAATTCTAAAAGAAGATGAAGTTGAGGCGAGCCTGGAAAAAGTAATGAAAGAATTTGCCATCCGGCATAGAAATATAAGCGAAACATTTAAAAATCATTTCAATAGGATAAACAATCAATATAAGGATGACCTTTTGCTTTTCTCTGAAAGAAAAAGATTATTGCTGGGAGCCTTTTTTACCAAAGAATATTCTATACAGGCCGCCGCATTATTTAATCCTTCTATTGTTCCGCATCCTCAGCAGCAAGGTCTGCGGCAGAACGAACAAAGATTTATAATGAGCTTAAGAGCCACGGGTGAAGGCCACATTTCATCGGTTGTGTTTCAAACAGGGATTGTTGATGGCCTCAACAACATTACACTCGATGAATCGTCAGGATATTTTACGAGCCTTAAGAAAAATGAGGAAGCAACATACACAAAAGCTTTTATAATAAAACGGGTTGCTTTTTTTCATGAATTTAGAATGGAGTTATTAGATATTTTACCTCATACATTTACTGCGGCTGATGCAATACATATTATTAATGAAAACAAGATTTCTGTAAATGCAGATACTGCAATGGAAAATTCTATACGTCAATTCAAAACCATTTTGGATACAAATTATGAGTTAGAATCTTTGGCACACGTGCCTGTTAGCGAAATGGTGATTTTTCCAAATGCAAAAGCTGAAAGAAAGGGGATAGAGGATGTAAGATTTGTACAATTTAAAGATGGAGATAATTCCTGCTATTATGGCTCTTATACTGCTTATGATGGATATCATATAAAAACACAGTTGATAGAAACTAAAGATTTTGATGTATTCAAAATGAGAACATTATATGGCGATGCTATATCCGATAAAGGCATGGCTTTATTCCCTGAAAAAATCAATGGAAAATATGTGATGATCTCAAGACAGGGTGGTGAAAAAATCAATATCATGTTTTCTGATGACCTCTATGTATGGGATAAATTTCAAACCTTAATGGAGCCGGTTTATACATGGGAATTTGTTCAGCTTGGCAATTGCGGCTCACCTGTTAAAACTGATAAAGGCTGGTTGCTGCTTACGCATGGCGTAGGGGCGATGCGAACGTATGTGATCAGTGCGATACTTCTTGATTTAAAAGACCCGACAATCATACTTGGCAGATTAGATAAACCTTTAATTGAAGCAGATGAAAATGAAAGGGAAGGTTACGTTCCTAATGTAGTTTACACATGTGGTTTACTGCGTCATGGCAATGTATTAATCATACCTTACGCTGTATCTGATTCTGCAACGGGATTTGTAACTATTGATCTAAACGAAATTTTAAATGAATTAATCTTAAAATAATTAACATGAAAAAATCAATACAATTTTTATTTTGCGTTTGCGCCATAAGCTGTATGGCAGTCACCTGTAAAAAGCAAAGCACCAATAATTCTGTAGCTCCGCCCAGGGATACATCATTGGTTAATACCAGTCATTTAGATTACCTGTACACGCCTGTTACATTCCCTGATGGAACCAATGCGGCCGGCGTTTATATTTATGCAGAGGCACCCGATTATCATTTGGTTGGTGCTTCGGGCGAAGGATACACTGCTGTTGATGATGTGTCACGAGCTGTATTAGTCTATTTGCGAAGCAAGAAATTTTCTACTGACACTTCTATCCGTTCTAAAGCTTTTAAATTGATAAACTTTCTTCTCGAAATGCAATCTTCTAATGGCTACTTTTATAATTTTCTTTTAACCGGCAACCAGATAAATACGAATGGTGCTACAAGTATAAACAATCCTGAATGGTGGTCGTGGCGTGCATTACAGGCACTTACTGAAAGTTCCCCTCTAATAAAAGTTACAAACCCACAATTATCCGATAAGATGGACCAGGCTGTAAATAAATTAGTTGCAGCCATAAAAACTGATCTTGTTAATCTTCCTCAAACAACAAAAGTAGTAAGTGGCATAACTGTTCCTCAATGGCTGCCGGCCGGAAGTGGTACAGACCAGGCAGCCCTCCTTATTCTCGGCCTCATACCTTATTGCACAAATACCAATGATGCTGTAATGACTGGTTATATAAAAAAACTTGCAGATGGAATTGCACTGATGCAACAAGGCGATGCTACCCACTTTCCTTATAACGCTTTTCTTAGCTGGGAAAATACATGGCATGCCTATGGTAACGACCAGGCGTATGCGCTTTTAAAAGCAGGTGCATTTTTAAATGATCCTCAATATACTTCCAGGGGTCTCGCTGAAGTAGATAATTTTTATCCATGGTTATTACAAAATGGATTTAAATCTTCATTTGTCGTTGCAAATAATGGAAGCGGAGTACAACTTACCAGTGAGAAAAGTTATGAACAAATTGCTTATGGAATAAGACCAATGGTATTTGCTGCGATTGAAGCGTATAGATTAACGCAACAGGATAAATATGCTGATATTGCCGGGCATCTTTCTGCATGGTTCCTGGGGGCCAATGTTACGGGAACAAATATATACTCATTAACAACAGGCCGTTGTTATGACGGAATTTCATCAGCAACAAACGTGAACGTTAACTCGGGCGCAGAGTCAACAATTGAAGCATTACTTACCATGCAAAGAGTAGAAAGTTATCCCACTGTAAGAGCTGCCTTGAATAAATATAAAAAGTAA
>JBDTYU010000225.1:0-9465 GCA_040005535.1 Ginsengibacter sp.
ATATTAAAAGCGAAATGATAGAAAGGATTTTCTATTACATTGGTTTGTTCAAAAATTAATTGCGATTTCCCCGCAGTAACTCCAATGATTTTTTGATCCAAATAAACTGTTGCGAGTTCTAAAACATCCTTATAGAAATTATTTAATAACGCAAGATGATTCGTCTGTAATCTTATTACTTGTAAAAACATGATTGTTGTGCTCTATCCTTCTTTCTTCTTTTGTTCATCTTCATTGATCTTCATAAATGGTTTTAGAATATCAATTGGCACAGGGAAAATAGTTGTTGAGTTATTTTCTGTTGCTATTTCCCGTAAAGTCTGCAGGTAGCGTAATGTCAATGCACTTGGCTGTTCACTCAAAATTTTTGCAGCATCACTAAGTCTTTGTGAAGCCTGGAATTCTCCTTCAGCAGAAATTACCTTAGCCCTGCGTTCTCTCTCAGCCTCTGCCTGCTTAGCCATTGCCCTTTGCATTTCCTGGGGAAGATCTATTTGCTTTACTTCAACATGAGTAACTTTTACTCCCCAGGGTTCTGTTTGCAAATCAATAATTTGCTGCAGCCTGATATTTATTTTTTCCCTTTGAGAAAGAAGTTCATCAAGTTCCGATTGACCTAATACACTTCTTAAAGTAGTTTGTGAAAGTTGTGATGTACCCACTAAATAATTTTCTATTTCTACAATTGCTTTTTGGGGATCAATAACACGGAAATAAATTACGGCATTTACTTTTATAGAAACGTTATCCTGGGTAATAACATCCTGTGGCGGTACATCCATAACCACAGTACGTAAAGTCACTTTTACCATTTTATCAATAATGGGTATCAATAAAATAAGCCCTGGCCCTTTAACGCCACCATTTAATACCCTTCCCAGCCTGAATATAACGCCACGCTCGTATTCACGAAGAATGCGGATGGCACTTGCAAGTAGATATAAAACAAATACGATTACTATTATGAGGGCTAAAGGAAGCTGTTGTGGCATATCTGGTTTTTTAAATTATTGATTAAAATATTTTAAGACTAATTGAATAAATGTTTACATATAACCTAACACCTTTCAACATATAAAGTAAGATTTTTTATTTCTCTCACAACAATATTTTCACCCACATTTATTTTCCCTGAAAGTGATTCTGCATTCCACATTTCACCATTCACTTTCACCGTTCCCTGCGGATCTAATAAATTTATTACCTCACCTTTCTTACCAATAAAAGCTTTGATACCTGTAGTGGGTTTTGATCGTTGAGCTTTTAAGCCCATGCCTACAACAAATAAAAAAAATAATGTTGTTACTAAAGTGGAAGCTATTATTAAAGTCCATGAAATTCTTATAAAATTTTCTGCAGGGCTGCTGCGAAATAAAAACAAAGAACCTAATAATACAGAAACGATACCCCCGATAGTTAAGAGCCCATGGCTTATTATTTTTATCTCAAGTAAAAACAAAATAATACCAAAAATAATTAAAGATAACCCTGCATAATTTACAGGCATACTGCTCATAGAATAAAAAGCAAAGACGAGGGAGATAACTCCAACAATACCCGGAAAAATTGCGCCTGGATTGAAGAGTTCAAATATAATTCCAAAGAAGCCAATCATCAACAATAAATAAGCAATGTTAGGATCACTTAACCTGTCAAGAACTTTTTGAAAGAACCCCATTTCCTGTGATTCAATAGAAGCGTTTTTTGTTTGTAATATTTTAGTGCCACCATTTACTTCCATTTTTTTTCCATCAATTTGAACAAGAAGTTCGCGGTCGTCGTTGGCGATATAATCAATTACATTTTTTTCAATGGCTTCTTCATCAGTTATTGAAACACTGTTGCGCACTGCATCTTCGGCCCATTCAATATTTCGTTTTCTTTTTTCGGCAATCGTTCTTATAAAAGCAGCAGCGTCATTTGTTCCCTTTGCATTCATAATACTATCCGGTGTTCCCTGCAATGATACAGGATGTGCTGCACCGATATTTGTTCCCGGAGCCATGGCCGCAACATTAGCAGCCAGTGTAATAAAAACGCCGGCAGAACCTGCATGTGAACCGGCAGGAGAAATATAAACAATTACAGGCACTGTTGATTTCAACATATCGCTTACAATAACTCTTGTTGATGTTAATAAACCACCCGGAGTGTTGAGATGTATAAGAAGGCATTCGGCTTTTTCATTTTCTGCTTTTTCGATAGATTTATGAATATATTCAGCAGATGCAGGATTAATACCACCGTCAACTTTTATAGAAACAACTTTTTGAGCGACAAGTATTGCCGGCAAGAGAAAATATATGGCCAGAGACATCGATCGTTTCATAAAACTATTTCAAGGAATGAATCTTATTCTAAAATCGTAAGTGTAATTTACCGAAAAGCGAAAGCAAAACAAAAATTAAGTGCAGCTATCAGAAGATATAATGGCCTTGTTGAATAAGCGGGTGAGCTGATTCTTTAGGATGTCTTTTTATAATTCCAAACTGCCCAGCTATTTAGTATGATTGCAAATAACATGATAGCGTACAAATGATATTGTACATCTTTAAATCCACTTCCTTTTAATATTATCATTCGAATTACATCTATCATATAACTTACAGGATTTAGTTTGGTAACGGCTCTCGCCCAATCCGGCATGCTATCAATAGGAGTGAACAGGCCGCCCATTAAAATAAAAATCATCATAAAGAAAAAAGCTATAAACATGGCCTGCTGCTGGGTATCGCAGAAAGTAGAGATCAATAATCCTAATCCTAAAACTGCTAAAAGGTAAATAGCCACGAAGCTATACAGCAAAATAATACTTCCTACAGCTATGATTCCATATGCTAACCATGCGACGAGAAGGCCGAGTGAAAAAACTATTAATCCTAATATCCAGAAAGGGATAAGTTTCCCTAAAATAAAATGGTGTTTTTTTATAGGCGTTACGTTTATTTGCTCAATAGTACCTATTTCTTTTTCCTTCACAATATTTAATGCAGAAAGAAAGCTACCTATCATGGTTAATAAAACTGCCAGGATGCCGGGCACTATTAAAATCCTGTAATTCATTAATGGGTTGAACCAATTCGATGAAGTAATCTCAATTGTTGGGGCGAAATGAAATTTGCTATCCTCTGTTAATTGCATGCGAATATCACTATTAAAATCCCTGATAATATTATTTAAATAGGCGCCTCCCAGGTTTGCTTTTGTTCCATTAATCGCATTAACAGCAACGAACAATTTTTGCTGATTTTCCTTTATTAAATTATGTTCAAAACCATGCGGAATCTCCAATATTAAATCCGCCTTGTCTGCTTCAATTAGTTTAAAAGCATTTTTAAAAGATGTGTTGAAGTCAGTGAGCCTGTAATATCCTGAAGCAATAATTTTGGAAATTAATTTTTGTGAATAATCTGAACGGTCATTATCTACTACAGAAAGATTAATATTCTTCACTTCGTAATTAGCTGCCAGGGGTAATATTAATAATTGCACTACAGGAACTACAAATATTATGAGGACAATTGCTTTGTTTCGAAATATTTGCCTGAATTCTTTTTGCAATAAAAATTTTATGGTTCTCATGCTAAACGTATTTTAAAATTTTTAATGCTCACAGCAATGAGAAAAATAGTTATACCCAATAAGATGGCTGTTTCTTTCCATATAGCCGAAAGGCCCAGGCCTTTTATCATGATTGATTTTACAATAATGTAAAACCATTTTGAAGGAATAGCATTTGAAATTATCTGTAAAGGCCACGGCATATTTTCAATGGGAAACATAAATCCACTAAAGAGAATGGTAGGTAACATCATGCCCATTAACGAAATCAGCATAGCGATTTGTTGTGATTGTGTTTTTACAGAAATCAATAAGCCTAGTGACAGGCAGGTAATAATGAATAATGTGCTTTCAGCAAATAATAAAAAGACGCTTCCATTAATTGGAAGATCCAACACGAATACGCTTAACAATAAAATGGAAGTAACATTTACTAAAGAAAGTATAAGATAAGGAACGGCCTTTGATATAATAACCAATATCGGTTTAAAGGGTGATACCAATAGAATTTCCATGGTACCTGTTTCTTTTTCTTTTACAATAGAAATAGCTGTCATCATCACACAAACTAACATGAGCACTAATGCCATTACACCAGGAACAAAATTGTGAACTCCCTTTAGCTGCGGGTTATAAAGCATTCTTGTTTCAGGAATAATGCGATAAGGCATTAGTTGGTTATCGTTAAGTTCCGTTTGGTAATCTGTTATTATTGATGAAAGATAATTAGTAAGCGTATTTGCAAGATTTGGATCTGAAGCATCGGAAATGATTTGTATAACTGCTTTGTTTTGATGAAACAAATCATGATTAAAATTTTGAGGAAACACTACAGCCAGTTTAATCTTCCCTTGTTTAAAAGCGTTATTAATATCCTGGGGAGACATTACGGAATTTTCAATTTCAAAATATCTGCTTGCTTCTATTTTGGCCGTAATTTGTTGTGAGGCGATATCTTTTGAGTAATCTACTATTATTATTTTTGTATTCTTTACTTCGTTGGTAAGTGCAAAGCCAAATATCATAATCTGTACAACAGGCAATCCAAAAAGAATCAGCAATGTTTTTCTGTCACGCAGCACATGTGCGAATTCTTTTTTTACGAAAGTTATAAATTGCTTCATACCTCACCCCCAACCCCCTCTCCAAAGGAGAGGGGAGCCTAACTTGTTTATAAAAATTGTTTCTACTGGGTGCATTTCAAATTGTCGACGGTTGGTGGACACCAACCGAGGCAGCCCGCCGTGGGCGGTGTCCCCACCGCCCACTATCAGCCTGGCCGTGCGACAATTTGGAATGCACCCTTTCTACGTTATTAATAATATCTAGATCTTAAACGTGTAACTATTATTCGCCTCTCTGCGCACCTCTTGCTATTTCAAAAAATACATCGTTCATTGAATCAACAGAAAATTGCTTTTTCAAATTAGATGGACTGTCCAATGCTTTAATACGGCCATCAACCATAATCGAAATGCGATTGCAGTATTCAGCTTCATCCATGTAATGAGTAGTTACAAATATGGTAACACCTTTCTCTGCTGCTTCATAAATCATATTCCAGAATTGGCGGCGTGTAACAGGATCAACACCGCCTGTTGGCTCATCAAGAAAAACAATTTTGGGCTCATGCAATACTGCTACAGAAAAAGATAACTTTTGCTTCCATCCCAAAGGCAATGAACCAACTAATTTTTTTGCTTCGTTTTTAAGACCCAACTGATCTATGAGATGTTCACTTTTTGTTTTGATCATTTTAGCACTGAGTCCGTAAATGCCTCCAAAAAATTGTATGTTTTCCAAAACAGTAAGGTCTTCGTATAATGAAAATTTCTGGCTCATGTACCCAATGTTTTTCTTTATCTGTTCGGTTTGCTTATACACATCAAACCCGGCAATAACAGCATTTCCAGATGATGGCGTTGATAATCCGCATAGCATACGCATGGCAGTGGTTTTACCTGCACCATTGGCGCCAAGAAAACCGAATATCTCACCTTTGTTAACCTCAAAACTAATTTCGTTGGCTGCAATAAAATCACCAAAGCGCTTGGTAAGTTTTTCTGTTTTAATAACTGCTTGTTTCATTTAGTTCTTTAACAATTTTATAAAACAATCTTCAATGGTTGGAGTTACAGGATGAAGTTCAACATTAAGATGTCCAAAACTTTGCAGGTTTTTTATTAACGTTTTTTTAGACGGCTCATCATCGTTTGTTAGTGATAAATGCAGGTATTCACCAAACGTGTAACAGCTATGGGTGTATTGATATTTATTTAAATCTTTTAGCAGCTCATATAGTTTATCTGATTTTATTTTGTATAAATTTTCGGGATAAGATTTAATAATATTTTCAGGCGTATCAATGGATAAAATTTTGCCGCTTTGCATAAGGGCTATTCTATCGCATAGGGTAGCTTCGTCCATATAAGGCGTGGAAACAACAATAGTAATGTGTTGTTGCTTGAGGCGTTTCAACATTTCCCAAAATTCTTTTCTTGAGACGGGATCGACACCGGTGGTTGGTTCATCTAAAAACAATACAACGGGCTTATGAATTAAAGCGCAACACAATGCAAGTTTTTGTTTCATGCCGCCTGATAATTTTCCGGCCCTGCGTTTTTTGAAAGGTTCAAGCTGAATGTAAATATCTTTTATAAGATCATAATTTTCAGCCACGGTTGTGCCAAATACAGTCGCAAAAAAATTCAGGTTTTCCTCAACACTCAAATCCTGGTAGAGCGAAAATTTTCCAGGCATATATCCAACGGTATTACGGATCTTTTTATAATCCTTCACAATATCAAAACCATTTACTGTGGCTGTTCCACTATCGGGCAACAGCAATGTGGTAAGCATACGGAATATACTTGTTTTACCTGCGCCATCGGGGCCAATAATACCAAACACTTCACCTTTGTTTACGGTGAAAGAAATATTATCTACTGCAATTTTTTTTTCTTTGCCATAAACTTTTGTAATATTATTAAGTATAACCGTTTCCATGTTTATAGTTTTACATCAGCATACATTCCAATCTTTAGATAGCCGTCATTTTTTACCCTGATTTTTACAGCATAAACCAGGTTGGCACGTTCATCTTTTGTTTGTATAGTTTTCGGAGTAAATTCTGCTTTGCTGCTTATCCATTCAATTGTTCCGGTATATTCTTTATACTTTTTATTTGCATCATCTACCAGAATCTTTACCTGCTGGCTAATTTTTATAGATGATAGCTGATTGCCGGAAATGTATGCTCTTAGAATAAGTGTTGACAGATCAGCTATTTTATAAAGTGGTTTACCCAATGATGCGATTTCATTTGGTTCAGCATATTTGGCTAACACCGTTCCGTTTACATTGTTGATAATCGTGCATTTTGAAAGCTGATCGTTCAATTGTTCTATTTGCACTTTCAAAGGACTTATATCACCCGTTAAACCTTTTGTTTGTGTAGTTAATTGTGATGTTTGTGCAATTTGCTGGCTGCGAATTACCTCCAGTTGTTTTTGAAGTGCGTCTACCTGGCCTTTAATATCATCTAATTGTTTTGGAGTTGCAGCATCTGCTTTTACTAAATTTTCTATGCGCTGCTTTTCATGTAACTGTGTATTTAACTGGCTTTGTATTACAGCTACCTGTTTATTAAACGAACTTGTTTGTGCAGCGATATCAGGTGATTTGCTACGCACAGATTTTATTTGTGCTTCTAATTGTTTTTTTCGCAACGAGAGTTGAATGCTATCTATGTAACCGATATCCTGTCCTGCTTTCAGGGTTTGGCCTTCTTCGATATTCAACTCCTTTATTATGCCATTTGCTTCTGCAGCTACAATTGTTTCAGTGGTTTCGAATGTGCCGGAAGCATCATAATCGTTTTTGCTTTTGCATGAGATTATGGTGATAGCTGTTAGTATTATGAAAATTATTTTTTTCATGTTGTTGAAATTTGCTTATTAATTTCCAGATGTTGTTTGTTGATCATATTCTGCCATGAGCAATTGTATTCCATGCAGCAACTGGTTTTGCTTTGCCTCTGCCTCAGCATTTACTTCACGCAGATAATCGCCGGAGTTTATTACGCCATAGTCTAATTGGGCTAATGCGGTATTTTTTATTTTATTTCGCAATAAAATTATTTCCTCATCGGATTTTATTAATTCCTGCAGTTTATTAATTTCTTCTTTTTGGCCCTTTAACGTATTAACGATATTGAATAAAAAAGTTTCTTTTTGCACATCTATTGATCTGCGATTGTTTTCCAACAGGTCCTTTTCTTTTTTATAAGTATAAAATCCTGATAGAGGCCAGTTAACTCTTATGCCGCCAATATAGTATCCGGTAAAATTATTTTTTAGAAAGTTCAATGCAGGCCTGCCATATCCGGCCTGCAGAAACAAACCAACTTTGGGTTTATTTTTTGCATTGAGAAATTTGTTTTGAACATCAATTATTTTTTCCTGATTTTTAAATAATATTAGTTCAGGCCTGGTAATGTTTTGGGTAATAGAAATTGATGCCGGTTTTTCCAGCAAAGGGTTTTCATCAATTGATTGATTAATGAAGTGACTTAGCATTTCAATGTATGCTTTACGGGTTGCTTTCAATTCTATGGTATGTTGTTGAACTTTTAAAAGCTCTGCCTGTAATTTATCAGCGCTGCTTTTTAATGCTGTACCGTTTGCGATTGCTGCATTTGTTTTAGTAATGCCGTTCTTAATATCTTTTTTCAAAATTTCTGTGAGCGTATCTTGTTCGTCGACTAATAAAATTCCAAAGTATAACCGGTTGATTCGCTCTTTTAAATTATACAATTCAACTTCCAGCTTTTGATCTTCAACAAAAGCATTTGCTTCTATTGATTGCTTTTGCAGTTTAATAATTCCGCCGTCAAATATTGTTTGATTCACTTCAGTATAAATTTTATACTGGTCTTTGCTGATAGTTGGAATATTAGTATTGGGGATTTTTATAGGTATCTCTGTAACATCCGATTGATACGTTGCCTGTGCATTAATACTGAATTGCGGCAAATAACCTTTTGAAGCATTTTCAATTGAATATTCTTTATTCTTTTCAATGAGTTTCTTCTGTTTTACGAGTGGATAGTTTTGCCGTGCAAGGCGGTAACATTCTTCAAGTGTAAGCGTTTTTAATATTTGTGCATTGACGGTAAGCAATGCAAACGAAATGCAGGTAATGAGTAATATAAGTTTCATTTATTATTAATTGACAGGTAATATCCTACCGGATGTAAAGCATGTGAATAATAAATTTCGAAAATGATTTCTTATAAAAATGCTTTAGTAGCAAAGAGACCGTATGAAAAGTGGTTATACAAACTGGAGACAACGAACCGGAAATATTGAGCAGGGAGGCGGAAAGTTTAATCAAACCACCTTTTAAATTCAGCAGCTTTTTCTTTACTGACAATAAGATCAATGGTTTTAATGCCGCGTAACTTCAGGTTTAGTTTTCCGGTATCATCACCCCGGTAACTATCAATGAATGGCAGGTGTACGAGGTGTTGCCGGTTTACACGGTAAAATATTTCAGGATTTATTAATTCTTCAACTTCATCCAGAGACCGGAAATCAGTGATAAATTTATTACCATCTTTATTGATCAGGAAAATTAATTCTTCTTTTATAAAGAGTGCTATTTCGTTTAAGGCTATTAAAGTTACCGAGCGTCCTGTATGTACAGCAAACCGTTCTTTATGTTGCTTACTTTTATTGAGGTCTTTAAATAATTCTTTCATCTCATCGAGGTACAATGCGTTTGTGAATTTAGATTGCATAAGATGAAATTTTTGAAAAGCATCCTGCAATTCTTTTTTATCAACAGGCTTTAATAAATAATCAATGCTATTTACTTTAAAAGCACGGATAGCATATTCGTCAT
>JBDTYU010000226.1:0-6153 GCA_040005535.1 Ginsengibacter sp.
TAAACCAGTGTCTTCTCGTTTCAATAAAAGATGTTTCATCAAGACCGGTTTTTTCCTCACGCCAGCCATCACATTCATTAATTATTTCAAACTGGTTAATAATATTATCTTCAGTCCAGGTGGCTGTTCTGTTCCATTGTATTACCTGCTTACCGTGGTCAATAGAAATCGGGCGTGGTGTGCCGTCCAGTCCCATCCTGCCCCAATCCCATAATTTAAAAGTAAAGATGTAAGGCGTTGCACTTATTTCAAGCACAACTGTATTTGCTCCGGAACAATGAATAGTTCCTGCGGGAATTAAAATATGATCATGTTTTTTAACCGGCCATTTCTCAACATATTTATCAGCTTCAAAATTCCCTCCATCCTTCTGTACAGATTCTAATTCGTGGAGCATTAATTCAGGAACAACTTTTTCTTTAAGACCGAGATAAACGTAAGCGCCATCCTTTGCATCAAGAATATAATAACTTTCATCCTGTGTATAAGCCATGCCAAATTTTTCCCTGATATATTCTTTTAAAGGATGAACCTGCAAGCTTAGATTGCCACCATCCATTGTATCTAAAAAATCAAACCGTATGGGGAACTCTGCGCCAAAAGCTTCAAATACTTTTTTCCCCAATAATTTTTCCGGCTGCGCAAAAACAAGATTTATAGCCGGTGTTTCAAATGTTGTTTTACCAAATCGAAATAACAAACTATTCTCTTCCGGTACACAATCAAAACCCCATGCAAAATTTTGTTGTTCCCTGTCAAGATCGCAAACTTCTTTCAGCCACTGGCCACCCCACGGCCCGGGATCATAGAATGGTACAACCCTAAATGGCCGGCTTACAGTTTCACTCAAGGCATCTTTTAAAGCAATGCCAGAAATCATTTTAGGTTGTTCTTCGAGAGTAGTATCCAGTAAATAATCCCAACTATCCATCAGGCATTTTTTATGCCTGTCGCAGACTCTCCAATCAACAAAAAAACTTCTTTTATATTGATAGGGAAATTCCGCATATGCATTATCTGCACCAAGATTACTTATGCAATCATTTCTAAACCGCAATTGAATTTCCCAACGCGGCATATCTGCATACAGCATAAAATTTGGAGAGAATTCAACAAAAGAAGATCCCTGCCCATAAACGAACACTATACCTTTCTCAACTTCATTTATTTTTTTTCGTAAAGAAGAAATTTTATTGGCATCAAAAAAATCAATAAGATTTAATGGCGCCATATAACCAAACACCGGATCATCAGTGACAAATGGATAAACCAATTTATCTGTTTCACTTACAGAACGCATTGCTGATGCAGCATTTATTAATATCGCTGAAGAAAAATTATTCTCAAGATGTTTTGCAATTTCATTAGTGTAAACTCCATGATAACATTCGATAACAATGACTATTTTTTCCCGATGAAGATTATCAATCTCTAATTGTAAATGATCAGCAATATTCTTCCATCCGGCAATACATTCATGCCCACTAACATTTACTTCAGGAAATTTTTCAAAATTTGATTTTTTCAATTACTTTGTTTACAGTTTACGTACTTAATATTCATGTTGCGGTTGGTGGGACAAGCCGCGGCGCATCGCCCTGGCTGGTGTCCCACCGGCCACTTTTAAAAGTATAAATCGTTCTCAAAGCCTGTCATCCTAAATAAATTTTTTAAGCCCGTTTATTCAAAACTTAATAACCTGAATTTTGTTTCAGCTTCGGATTTAAATCAAGTTCTCTCTGAGGAATTGGAAACAAATAATGTTTTGGAGCCGGTACAATACCAGGCTTTGCAACGGGTACTAATGTTTCCAAAGTTTTAGTACGAACAAGATCAAACCAGCGCTGGCCTTCAGCTACAAATTCCATCCTTCTTTCTTTAAGAACTGCAGCCCGAAAATCATCTTTACTTAAATTAACATAATCTGGCGTCGTATTACGATAAGCAGTACCATCAAAACGGGCACGCTTTCTTATCATATTAATGTAAGCATGCGCATCTGCAGAGTTATCCAATTCGTTACTTGCTTCTGCATACATTAGCAAAACATCTGCGTACCTTATAACCGGATAATCATTGGTAGAACCATTACCCGTGGGTTCTGCAACCCGGTCCCAATATTTTTGAATGTATGGCTTTATAGAAGTAGTTGTGCCATTTGTATTATGTATCACTGTTATAAAAGTTACTTCCCTTCTGCGGTCAGCAGCATCGTAACTGTCATAAAGATTTTGCGTTGGAATCTGCCAGCCCTGTGAGTTTTCAACTCCTTCTGCACTTAATTGCGGAGGTAGCAATCTTACATTAAACTGACCCACTTCCCAAAAAATAATGGCACCACCTTTATCACCAAATCCTACGGAGAAGATAGCTTCTTTACCTCCACGACTTGATATTTTAAATACATCAGCAAAATCATCCCATAAAGCATATTTGTTAGAGGTGATGATCTCTTTACACTTATCGGCGCACTCCTGCCACCGGCCTAAGGTTAAATACACCTTTGCAAGAATAGCTTTGGCAGCACCTTTGGTAGCTCTGCCACGACCTGCGCCGGCAACGAAACTATCCGGTAAATCTTCTGCAGCAACAAGATCAGTTATTACCTGTTCATACACTGCATTTGCCGGTGCTTCATCGGGTGTTAATGGTGCAGTTTCATCTAATACCAATGGTATGTTTCCAAACATGCGAACCATATCAAAATATAAAAGACCGCGAAGAAAATGCGCTTCATTTAATAACCTCGTCCTTAGCGTTACATCCATTTGTATGGCAGGAATTCTTGCTATGGCTATGTTAGCTATTGTAATTGCTTTGTAATGCATGGTCCAGGTTTCCTGGATAGAACCATTGATGGGACCATGAGTAAATTTGCTTATCTGATCATTTTGAGGTGAAAAGATTTCCTCATTATACATCTCATCTGATGCCAGTCCGGCTATAACCCAAAAGGTGCTGTGATATACGCCGGCTGTGGAACCTGTACTTGTTGAATTGAGATATGCATAAATAGCATTTACTGCAGCTACTGCATCATTTTCTGTTTGATAAAAATTAGTAATAGCAACTAAATTTTTAGGGTCTTCTACAAGAAATTTTTTGCAGGAAGAACCCAACAATATGATAAATGATAAAATAATTATGGTTTGATAAAATCTTTTCATTATTGCATTTTTATTATTGTTTAAAACCCCGCATTAATTCCTATTGTATAAGTTTTAGCCTGCGGATAACCACCAGCATCAATACCAATTAAGGTTGTACTTTGCCCATAAGTATTGGCTTCCGGATCATAACCTGTATAATTAGTACGTGTCCATAAATTAGTAGCGCCAACAAAAATTCTTAAACTTTTAATCTTTACTTTATTTAAAATCCATAAAGGAATTCTGTATGCAAGTGTTACATTTTTTAACCGCACATAAGATGCATCTTCTACAATAGCTGAAGAAAAAACACCAACATCTAAACTTCCGGATGATAGTGCTCTAGGATATTTTGTGGTGTGGTTAGTTGGAGTCCACCTGTTTAAGCCGGCTGAAGCAAGTACATTGTTTTGACCCGTGAAATTTAAAAGGTCAAGATTATTAAAGTTGGCCATTTTATTACCTTGCGATCCCTGGAAAAAAAGACTGAGTTCAATATCTTTATAAGAGAATGAATTATTAAATCCAAAAGTAAAATCAGGTTGAGCAGTTCCAAGAAGTGTGCGGTCGTTTGCATCAATTTTGCCATCATGATTTATGTCCCTGTATTTTCTATCTCCTGCCCTGGCAATTGATGCGGGATTTGAGGATGTAGGTTCTTGCCCTAAGAGCACAGCACTTGATGCCGCCTCCTGATCAGTTTGAAAAATGCCGTCGAAGATGTATCCATAAAATGTACCGATAGGTCGGCCTGTTCTCAGTAAACTTCCACCCAATAATAAAATATCGGTTGATGTATTGAGATTGGTGATCTTATTTTTATTTATTGAAATATTTAAAGAAGTATTCCATTTAAATTGCCCTGTTGTATTGATAGAACGGATATCAAAATCAAATCCTTTGTTTACAATATTGCCAACATTTAAAACAGTTGAAGAGAAGCCTGTTGTAGTTGGTATTGGCGTGGAAAGAAGCAGATCAAAAGTTTTTTTCTGATAATAATCTGCAGTAATCGATAGCCTGTTTTGAAAAAATGAAACATCCGTACCAATATCAAGTTGTTTAGTGCTTTCCCATTTTAAATTCTTATTTACGTAACTCAAAGGCTCAAGCCCTGTATATACTTCAGCCCCATTGGAACTGTTGAATACCCCTTCTCCATAAGGGCCAATTAATGCCAGGGATTGATATGGACCTATGGCCTGGTTGCCTATAACCCCATAGCTTACTCTTAATTTCAGATCAGAAATAAACTTTGCTTTTTGCATGAAGTTTTCTTTGATAATTTTCCATGCAAAAGCCCCGGAAGGAAAAAATCCATATTTTTTTCCTTCAGCAAATTTTGAAGAACCATCAATACGACCTGTTGCCGTAAAGAGATATTTATCAAGTAACGAATAGTTGATGCGGCCCAGGTAAGAAACAAGAGTCCATTGTGATTCACCATTAGAGGACTTTTGTGGCTTTAAACCTGCTGCTATACTATGGTAGCCTGTTCTGTCATCAGGAAAATCAAATGCATAAGCAAAAAGACTTTCATTCCTGAATTTCTGGGTGGTGAAACCTGCTAATGCTGTGATCGCATGCTTTTGTTTCCATTGCTTATTATAAGTTAAAGTATTTTCATTTAACCATGTTAACCCTTGCACTGTTCCTAAAGCGGCTTCACCCATACTTGCCTGCGTACGTTTCAAAAAATTAGGACCAAAGGAACTTTCTTTTTGATTGAAGCCATCAATACCAAAACTGGATTTAAATTCAAGGTCGTTGGCTACTTTATATCTTGCATAAACATTACCTAATATTCTTGAGCTTGTAGTATATGAATTGTATTCTTTTGCATCAGCAATAGGATTATCTAAGGTTTTACCCCGGTCATTTTCAAAAGTATAACCACCTTTTATTGTTGAGTCATATACCTGTAATACGGGGTTAAATAAAAGCGCAGAAGTTACAACGCCCGGCACTATAGTTCCATTATTAGTTAATACACCTGTGGAATTAATGTTTGCATAACTAACGCTGCTGCCAACAGTTAATTTTTTACTTACTTCTCTGTCAAGATTTGCTCTGAATGAATATCTTTTGAAGTTTGAATTTATTATAATTCCATCCTGGTCAAAGTATCCGCCGGATATAGAATATTTTGTTTTTTCATCACCACCTGAAAATGATAATTGGTAGCTTGCCATTGGTGCTGTTCTGAATAATTCATTTTGCCAATCTGTTCCTTCCCCTAAATTTTTTGGGTTCACATATACTGGAGTTGCATTGGCATTTAATTTTGCATCATTTACAAGGTTTGCAAATTGTGCTGCGTTTAAAACATCTAGTTTATGTGCCACTTCCTGCTGGCCATAATACATATCAAACGATACTGTACCTGCACCAGACTTGCCGCGTTTTGTTGTAATGAGTACAACGCCATTCGCTCCTCTTGATCCATAAATTGCAGTAGCTGATGCATCTTTTAAAATTTCTATAGATTCAATATCACTGGGATTGATAGCGGCCAAAGCCCCAATGCGCGGGCCTAATGTAACACCTGTGGTCATGTCGCCACCATCGCTGCTCACAAGTAAACCATCAATAACATACAAAGGTTCATTACCGGCATTAATTGAGCTTGTGCCTCTTATTCGTATCGATGCTTCAGCGCCTGGCTTACCAGATGTTTGTGTAACCTGAACCCCTGCTGCACGTCCTTGCAAAGCCTGGTCAAAAGACGTAACAGGAACTGCTTTTATCTCATCTGCTTTTATAGAAACTACAGAACCTGTGAGATCGCTTTTTTTAACAGTGCCGTACCCAATAACTACCACTTGTGATAATTCATTTTTATTTTCTTCAAGAATAATATTTAATACTGATTGATTTTTAACGACTACTTCTTTTTCCGTATAACCTACATGGCTGATAACTAAAATTGATTTACCGTTTCCAGTAGTGATAGTAAACTCTCCTTTCTCATTTGTTGAAGTTCCAGACGATGAACTTTTCAATA
>JBDTYU010000227.1:0-13594 GCA_040005535.1 Ginsengibacter sp.
GCTTCTTCTTTCCCCCAATAATCGTTTATTGTTTTTTGATAAAATACTTTTTTACCATCAAGCCTGTCATAGACCTGGTTGTAATTAAGAACTGCTTCTGAAAGCTGCAGTATTGCTTTGGAATTTGAAAAGGCATAATCAGAAAGATATTTGAATGCGCTTAAAAGATTCTGAACATTCCGTGAATAGTCTTCGAGGTCTTTCGAAATGTCATATACATTCCTCTCTTTACCTTCTTGTATTTCTTTCGCGGAGCGAAGATCAGTATCAGTGTAATTTAATTTATGCAGCACTCTTATAATTGAATCGAGCTGACCGTGCAAACCTTTTATTTGATTCTGGCTTTTACCAATTGAATCTTTTATTTGTTTTGAAACGGTTAAATATTGTTTCAGGTAATCATTAGACTTAAAGCCTGCAACAATTATTTCTGTAACAAGGGAAGCATCTTTAGGAACCAATACTCTTCCAGCCTGTGGATATACAATTATATATTGCTGATCGGAAGGTTGTATTTTCACCTGCCTCGCAGAAGAATTTATTACAGCATTAAAAATCCCTGCGTCATTGGTGGTTGCTGGCTTCCCGTCAATAATAACGGTATAGTTTTTAATAACTTTTGCATCCTGCAAAAGTTGTCCTTTTAAATTAATTGTCTGGCAAAATGCAATGTTACCTGTCAGAAACAAAAACATTAATATATTAATCTTGCATTTCATTATTCATGAATTTGCAGGGTCATTGATGTGTTGGAAGAAAGTGCCTGCTCATTGTTATAACGCATTTTATTTTTTATATAAATTCTTATTCGGCTTTCATGCCCTTCTTTAAATGGTAAGGTCAGGCGAAAATTACCATAGTCATCAGTGGTATCTGTTATAAATCCATCTTCAAAAACTATAATAGCATTGCTTACAGTCTCACCTTCTTTATTAATAACAATACCACTTATTGAAATAGAATCGGGCTTCTTAACAAGATGTAATTCAACAGGTATATTATTATTATTGATTTTTATTTTTTGGGCAATGCCATAATATCCTTCAACCTGCGGAATAATGGTGACCTCCTTTCCTTCAAATTCGGTAGGCACATCGGTAAATTCAGCAAGGCCATTTTCTATTTTTTGAGAGTCCGGTTTGTTCAGTAAAAGTTTTACCATGCCGGAATTAATTAATTCATTGTTTGTCTCAGTGCCAAACACTGTTACTTTTAAATTGGTATATCCTGCAACCGGCCTGAAAATATATCCCATATAAATAATAAGAGCGAAAACAACCACTGGCCCTCCTAATTCCAAATTACCGCCATAAACTTTGCCCGAATATTTTGCATGAGATTTTAATGCGCCGGATAAAAAAGCTGCTGCAATAAGTCCAACTATTACCAAAAGAAAAAAATAAACCGGTAGCTTAATATTGCTAAGCTTATCATTAAAAAAAATAAAAAAAAGAGCAACACCAATAAATACGAGAAAGCCTGCTGCAGATATCAACACCCATGTAAGAGATGATACAGGTTTGTCTTTGGGTTCCATGTAACCGTTTTAAAAATTGAACTGTAAAATAAAGATAAAATTTAGTATCAGAGATTACAAAAATGTTGTGTAACAAAATGATTGCATGGGCGGCATATTTAGTAAATGGTAACTACTGATGCCATAATTTCAACCATCTTATATTTATTAAAAAAAGCAAAGTGCAAAAAAATTCATCAATAAAAAAAGTAATGACCATTTTATTCGTTGTACAATTTTTTACGTGGCTTGCTTTATTTGCCCTATGGATTTATGCAACTCCTGTTTTTACCAAATATATTTTTCATGCCGGCAACCTGGAAAGCAGTGAATATGAAAAAGGAATTTTTTGGGTAAGTATATGCTTTGCTTTCTACAGCGTGCTGGCGGCTTCCTTTGCATTTGCATTACCAAAATTATCTTCTGTAATTGGCAAATGGAAATTACATGGCATCGCTTTAATGATCGGCGCAATAGGTTTGCTATCCATTTATTTTATCACGCGACCAACTATGTTGCTCTTTTCTTTTTTCTTTATAGGAATAGCATGGAGCAGTATTTCAAATATCCCATACACAATAATTGGTGAAGTGGCACCGGAAAATAAAATGACTTATTATTTTTCTGTATTTAATTTTTCAATCGTTATACCTCAAGCTACTGCTGCTTTGTTATTAGGATTTATAACAAGAAATTATTTTCATGGGGAAACTTTATACACTTTAGTTTTAGGAGGAATTTCAATGATGATTGCAGGAGTAATAATGTTAGTCTCACCCCAACCCCTCTCATAAGGAAAGGAACATTGGTTGTAAAAAAAGTTTTAAGTTCAATTATTTATAAGCTTATTGTTATTGCCTGTTTGCCAATTGCTTATTGCCTCTTGCTTATGCCTGTTAAAGACACACTTGTTTATTCTATCCCATCCACTTTCACTTCCTTATTAATCTTTAACACCAATCCCTGTAACACTTTACCAGGGCCGGCTTCAGTAAAGTGTGTGGCGCCATCTGCAATCATTTGTTGTACTGTTTTCGTCCACCTGACGGGGCCGGTTAGCTGCAAAATTAAATTTGATTTTATTTCATTGGGATCTGTTACCGCTTTTGCAACCACATTTTGATAAACCGGGCACAAGGGATCACTAATGGAAATTTCTTCTATTGCCTTAGCCAGTTCTTCTCTCGCAGGTTCCATTAGCGGTGAATGAAAGGCGCCTCCAACAGGAAGTATAAGTGTGCGTTTAGCGCCCGCTTCTTTCAAAAGTTTACAGGCTTCTTCAATTCCTTTTATTGAGCCGGATATAACAATTTGTCCCGGGCAGTTATAATTAGCAGCCACTACAACTTCATTTTTTATGGAAGCGCATATTGCTTCTACTTTTTCATCATCAAGCCCAAGGATTGCAGCCATAGTGGAAGGACTAATTTCACACGCTTTCTGCATCGCCTTAGCTCGTACGAAAACAAGTTTCAACGCATCTTCAAAAGTCAGGCATTCATTGGCAACCAACGCAGAAAATTCACCAAGCGAATGCCCCGCAACCATATCAGGTTTATCAACTGCAAGTGTTTTATAAGCGATAACAGAATGTAAGAACACTGCAGGTTGTGTTACATTAGTTTCTTTCAGAGCTTCGGCACTGCCGGTGAACATAATATCGGAAATACGAAATCCCAATATTTCATTTGCCGATTCAAACAATGCTTCGGCCGACTCGGCTTCCTCATAAAGATGTTTTCCCATTCCTGCAAATTGCGAACCTTGCCCCGGAAATATAAAAGCATGTTTCATAAGATATTTTATCTTCTCTTTATAAGATCTGCCTGTATAAGACTAATAAATTCACTTCTTGTTGATTGCTTTTCAAACTCTCCGAAAAAAGCAGATGTGGTTGTTACTGAATTTTGTTTCTGAACGCCACGCATCATCATGCATAAATGTTCAGCTTCTATTACAACTGCCACGCCTAAGGGGTTAAGCGTTTCCTGGATGGCATCAAGAATTTGTGTGGTAAGGCGTTCCTGTACCTGTAACCTCCTGGAAAAAACATCAACTACACGAGCCAGCTTGCTGAGACCCGTTATCCAGCCATTCGGAATGTAGGCTATGTGGGCTTTCCCAAAAAATGGTAACATGTGATGCTCACACATACTATACAATTCTATATCTTTTACTACAATCATTTCACTTATTTCTTCATGAAACTTGGCTGAATTTAAAATTGCTTTCGCATCCAGTCCATAGCCTTGTGTAGCAAATTGCATTGCCTTTGCCAAACGTTCGGGAGTTTTTAGTAACCCTTCCCGATTTGGATCTTCGCCAATAAGTTTAATGGCTTCACTATAATTTTTTATTAAGCCTTCGGTGACACTCGCATCATATTCTTCAATTTTTCTGTAACTCATTTAAAACTATTTTAGATAAAATAAAATTATCCTGCAGGATATTCTGCAAAATTCCTCGGCGTTTCGTACAGGCGTACCTGTAAGTCGAGATTTATATCAATTTTCTCTCTCAATATATTATAGATTACTACGACAATATTTTCTGCCGTCGGATTTAAATTTGAAAATTCTTTTCTATCAAGATTTAAGTTTTTATGATCAAACTTTTCAATGACATGTTCGTTTATTATGTCGCTTAATAATTTCAGGTCTATAACAAAACCTGTATCAACATCAGGAATGCCGGTAATTTTCACTTCCATTTCATAATTGTGCCCGTGATAAGATGGATTGTTACATTTGCCAAATACTGCATCATTTTTTACTTCATCCCATGAAGGATTGTGCAGGCGATGTGCTGCATTAAAATGTTCTTTTCTATAAACCGATACTTTATTGTTCATAGTTTAAATTAAAAAGCTCACGAATATTATTCTCCAAAATATTCAACATAAATACGTGGTGTTTCATACAGTTTTATGCAATGCAATTGAACCGGCTGTGGTAAATGTGGTTTTAATTGCTGCCAGATGGCTTTCACAATGTTTTCTGAAGAGCACATTTTCCCTTTTAAAAAATCCACATCAATATTCAGATTTTTGTGATCGAGTTTATCCAATACAAACTGCTTAATGAGCAGGCTCAAAATTTTTACATCAAATAAAAACCCTGTGTCTTCAATAACTTCTCCCTTTATGGTAACATATAATTCATAATTGTGGCCATGCCAGTTTTCATTGGCGCATTTGCCAAAAACAATTTCGTTCTTCTCTTTATCCCAATTTGGATTATACAGTTTATGCGCCGCATTAAAATGTTCTATCCTCGTTAAGTAAATCATTACAGGTTAAAAAATTCTTGTAAAGGTAGGTTCAGAAACTTAAAATACACTTGATAAATACGAGATTTGCATAATGAATTTATTAGTGGTTGCCGCAACTGAATTTGAAATAAAACCTTTCATAGAAAATAATAAAAGCGCAGATGTACTTATTACAGGTGTGGGAATCCCGGCAACAGTTTTTCATCTCACAAAGCAATTGATTCAAAAAGAATACGATCTTGTAATTCAGGCAGGTATTGCCGGTTCCTTCACTGATCAATTAGAAATGGGAAGCGTTGTAGTAATTAAGGCTGATACTTTTGGGGATATTGGAATAGATGAACATGAAAACTTTAAAACATTATTTGAAACAGGTTTTGGTAATGAAAATGATTTTCCTTTTACGGATGGCTGGCTAAAAAACAACCATGAATATTTTGCACATTCTTCTCTTCCGGTTGCAAATGCAATTACAGTAAATAAAATTACAGATGATAAAATTCAAATAAAAAAAATGATTGAAAAATTTACACCGGATATTGAAAGCATGGAAGGTGCAGGATTTCATTATGTATGCCTTCAGCAAAAAATAAAGTTTTTACAGCTTCGCAGTATTTCTAATGTTGTCGGAGAAAGAGATAAAACAAAATGGAAATTAAAAGAAGCTATTATGACTCTTAATGTCGAATTAAAAAAACTGATTAAAAATATCATGTAAGAATATGAATTATACACTTGGATTTTCGCCATGCCCCAACGATACTTTTATTTTTGATGCACTCGTAAATAATAAGATTAATACCGGTGAAATAAAATTTGAAGTGCGCCTTGAAGATGTTGAAACGTTAAATGAACTGGCTCTTGGTCATACATTGGATTTTACAAAAGTTAGCTATGGAGTTTTGCCTCTTATCCTAAATAATTATAAAGTACTTAACAGTGGAAGTGCCCTGGGAAAGGGTGTTGGACCACTTTTAATTTCAAAAAAAATAATTTCTTTTGAGCAGGTTGATGATTGCACGATTGCTATTCCCGGTGAAAATACTACCGCTCATCTTCTTTTTTCACTTGCATTTCCAAAGGCGAAAAATAAAGTTTTTAAACGATATGATGAGATTGAAAAATTTGTACTTGAATCAGGAGATAAAACTTTGGGAGTTATTATTCATGAGAACCGCTTCACTTATTTTAATAAAGGACTACAAAAGATTGTTGACCTTGGAAATTTTTGGGAAGAAAAAACCGGCTACCCGATACCGTTAGGTGGTATTGTTGGTAAAAACAGTATTGACGAAAATGTTTTAATGAAAGTGGATGCGCTCATTAAACAAAGTATAGAATATGCTTTTAAAAATTATCCTCTTATTACTGAATATGTAAGAATACATTCGCAGGAAATGGAACCTGAAATAATGAAAAAACATATTGATCTGTATGTAAATACCTATTCAATAAACCTTGGCAAAGATGGAAAAAGTGCCATTCAAAAAGTGTTGAATGTATATAGCCAATCGAATGGTTTATTGAAGAAGGATTTTATTTCAAATGAAAATGAATTGTTTGTAACAAGCTCAGGATAATTTCACCTCACCCCAACCCGTTTCCGAAGGAGAGGGAATTCACTTTAGATACTGCCGCTTTATAAACTTCAATACATCGTACCCTTGCTTCAGCATGATCAACCATAGGCTTAGGATAATCAAATTCCTGGAATTCCGGAACCCATTGCTTGATATACTTTAGATCCTTATCAAATTTTTTTGTTTGCAATTCGGGATTAAATATTCTAAAATAAGGAGCAGCATCACAGCCACTGCCGGATACCCATTGCCATCCGCCATTGTTGGCAGCCAAATCAAAATCCAACAACTTTTCAGCAAAATAAGCCTCTCCCCATCTCCAGTCAATGAGTAAATCTTTGCATAAAAAACTTCCGGTAATCATGCGGACCCTGTTGTGCATATAGCCGGTTTCATTGAGTTGTCTCATACCAGCATCTACAATTGGAAAACCTGTTTGCCCTGTACACCATTTTTTAAATTCCTCTTCATTGTTGCGCCATTTAATATTATCATACTCCGGCTTGAAAGCTTTATGATGGCCCACTTGCGGAAAATGCCATAAGATCGCCATATAAAATTCACGCCAGATAAGTTCATTTAGAAAAGTACTGTTTAATTCTTTTGCCTTTACAACTGTTTCTCTTATACTAATAGTTCCAAAACGCAAATGAATACCCAAACGTGAAGTCCCTTCTGTTCCCGGAAAATTTCGGGTTTTACTGTAACGCTTTATCAGTTCATCAGCAGGATTTTCTGAAGGAAAATTTTTATCAGTTTCTTTAAAACCCATTGAATCCAATGATGGTATTTTATGTGGAGATTGTTTGAAAAATTTCTTTACATACTTTTCTACCGGATATGGCTTAATATAAAAATCAGTAAGTATTGCTCTCCATTTCCTGCTATAAGGCGAATAAACAGTATAAGGCTTTCCATCATCTTTAAGCACTTCGTCTTTCTCAAAAATAACCTGGTCTTTATAAGATTTGAAATTGATTTTTTTTTCAACAAGTAAATTTTTTATTACCTCATCTCTTTCAATTCCATAAGGTTCATAATCGTGATTGGTGAAAACCGATTGAATATCATACTCCTTAGTTAGTTGTTTAAAAACATCTTCCGGAGTTCCATAATACACTTCAAGAGAAGATTGTTTCTTAACTAATTTCTCCTGCATTCCAATCAAAGTGCCATGGATAAATTCAACTCTCTTATCCTTTTTTTCTTCAAGTTTATCAAGAATTTTAGTATCAAATATAAAGATGGGAACTACCGGGTAATTTTCTTTCAAAGCATAATATAGCCCTGCATTATCATGAAGACGAAGATCCCTCCGAAACCAAAACACGTTGATTTTTTGCATAAATTTCTTTGATCCAAGCTTAGCAAAATAAAAGACCATTTAAACCAAACTCCTACCCTAACAGATTTTCAACTAAATGGTTTGAATGATATGATTATAAATTTCTTTTATTTTTTTATTGTCATAGTTTTTATCCCGAAATATTTTTACCCAGCGTAAATGATATATAGAATTCGTGAGAAAAAATTCTTCGGCATTAAGTATGTCATTTATGGAAAGCGCTTTTTCAATAACCGGATATTTTTTTAAATCAAATTTTTCCAGCATCCAGCGACGCATAACCCCTGCAACGCAACCTTCTGCAAGAGGTGGAGTATAGATTTTATTTTCTCTAATAATAAATATATTGGCAATAGCGCTATCACAAATTCTTTCATAAGAATTGAGAATAATGGCATCATTCAGCTTATTTTTTTTTGCAAATAAGCCTGCCATTACATAAGGCAAATAATTGTTTGATTTTAAATTTGAGAAAATATCACAACTTTTTTTGGCGCCTGGAAGTACATCCACAATAAGACCATTTTCATTCAATTTATTTTGATTTGGAAGCGCCGAAGTCTCGATAATATAATTTGGAAGAAGATTTTCAGGATCAAATATTCCACCATTACCGCGAAAAAGCATCAAACGTATTCTCGTAATATTCTTATGCTTGTTTTTAGCAACCAGCTCTTTAATTTTTTTTTCAAGGAAGGGAGCATTTAAAGTTTTGGGGATCTCAAACTGAAGCAGGGAAAGGCCATTGAATAATCTTTCGAAATGGAACTCCTTATTAATAATATTATCGTTTGCCATTTTCATCGTTTCAAAAAGACCATCTCCATATCGCAAAGAACGATTTTCTGAACCTATGACAGCGGCATTTGAAGAGTAAAACTTGTTATTATAAATAAAAAAATGCTCAACCATTAAGAAAGTATGATTGAGCAAAAATAATTGTATGTTCTGAGTAAATTAAAATTATGTCTCCTGGTCGAGCAGCTTGTTTTTTACAGCAAACATAATAAGACCGGCAGTGCTTTTAGCCCCGGTTTTTGTTTTAAGCTTATCTCTTATTGCTTCAATGGTACGTGGACTTAGTTCCACTGCTTCAGCAATTTCACGCGTACTTTTTTCTTCACACATAAGCCTGAGAACGGTAACTTCTTTATCATTAAGAGTTGCATCTTCCTGCTGGAGCTTTATAGAAGATGGGATTTTCTGCCGCAGATTATTAAGCAGTGCTTTATTGGTTAATGAATTGAAATAAAATTCCTGTTCGTAACAGGTTTTAATTGCCTCATAAATTATTTCAGAGTCAGATGTTTTGGTCAGGTAGCTATTGGCACCTAATTCCATCAATTTTGTTATCATACTTTGATCATCCATCATAGTTAGCATGATAATTTTGATATTAGGATACAATCTTTTTAATTCCGGGAGGGTAGCAATGCCATCCATTATAGGCATTTGAATGTCAAGTAAAATAACATCGGGCTGTATTGCCTTTAAAAGATTTAAAAGATGAGAACCATTATCAGCTTCTGCAATTATTTTAATATCTTTTTTAGATGAAAGGGCCGCTTTAACTCCTGCTCTATAAAGGACATGATCATCACAAATGATCACATTTATTACTACCCCGATTTCTTTTTCCATTGGTATATGTATAAATTTTTATATTTAAACGGAATACACAAATGTCTATATTTAAAATGGTAAATTAAGCAGAATAATACGGAATTACAACAATAGTAATTCTACGTATAAATAAAGTAAAATGACTAACAATATGCTCTTTAAATATTCTTTCTTATTTGAATGCTTCAAGGTTAAAAGATTCAATGAAGGATAATTTTAAATATTATTTGCAGAGGACTTCTATTGATATGAAACGAAGTAATTTCTGATATTTATTTATAAGGACTGTCGCAACATTATTTATTTCCTGTAACGTCAAATTTTTAAACGAATAGTTAATTATTTTTTCTTCTGACTCTTCGGAGCAAAAATTGCAAACATTCTTTTGCCTTCGAGCTTTGGCATACTTTCAAGAGTGCCTACTTCTACAAGTCTTTCAGCAAATTTTAGCAGTAATAATTCGCCTCTTTCTTTAAACATAATAGCTCGTCCCTTAAACTGAACATACGCTTTTACTTTATTCCCGTCTTTCAAAAAATTTTCTGCATGTTTTGATTTAAAATCAAAATCGTGGTCGTCAGTATTGGGCGTAAAGCGTATTTCTTTTACTTCAGAAATTTTGCTCTTCGCCTTCATTTCTTTTTCCTTCTTTTTCTTTTCGTAAAGAAATTTATTATAATCTATTACTTTACAAACGGGAGGATCGGCCTGGGGAGAAATTTCAACCAGGTCAAGGCCCTGGTCATTTGCTATTCTTTGAGCTTCTGCAATAGGATAAACTCCTATTTCGATATTTTCACCAACCAATCGCACCTGCGGTACTTTTATCATGTGATTGGTTCTGTGTTCCTGTTGTTGTTCTTTTCTAAAACGTGGGTTAAATGCGCCTCTTGGCGGTCTTGGTGGAAATGCCATTAATTAATTTTAGTTTAAAAATTGTTTCTTTGTTTATTATTACACCAACTATATTGCGGCGTTATATACACTTTTACTTTTCACTTCCTGCTCTATCATTTCTATAAAGTCGTTCAATGATTTTATACCTTCGTCTCCTTTACCCTGGCGCCTCACTGACACCTTTTCTTCATTCACTTCTTTTTCACCAATGATTAGCATTAAAGGGACTTTTGCAAGTTCAGTATCCCTGATTTTTTTTCCAATCTTTTCGCTCCTGTCATCAATTTCAGCACGAATATCATTATTTTTTAATTGAGATAAAACATTTTCTGCATAAGGCAAAAACTTATCGCTTATCGGTAAAATTTTTACCTGAACCGGTGAAAGCCATAATGGAAATTTACCTGCACAATGTTCAGTAAGTACGGCAATAAAACGTTCCATGCTTCCAAATGGTGCCCTATGGATCATCACCGGCCTATGCCTGGCATTGTCTTCTCCAATATACGTTAATTCAAATCGTTCCGGCAAATTATAATCAACCTGAATAGTACCCAATTGCCACTTGCGTCCTATCGCATCACGAACCATAAAGTCCAGCTTTGGTCCATAAAAAGCGGCTTCGCCATATTCTATAAAAGTCTTCAGGTTTTTTTCTTCAGCAGCCTCAATGATGAATTTTTCTGCAAGATCCCAATTTTCATCACTCCCGATATATTTAGATTTATTTTCTTTATCTCTTAAAGAAATCTGTGCAGTGTAATCAGTAAAGCCGAGTGAATTTAAAACATACAACACCAGGTCAATCACTTTTTTAAATTCTTCTTTCACCTGTCCCGGCATACAAAATAAATGTGCATCATCCACGGTAAATCCCCTTACTCGTGTAAGGCCATGTAGTTCGCCTGATTGCTCATAGCGATATACAGTTCCAAACTCCGCAAGCCGCAGTGGAAGATCTTTGTAGCTTCTTGGAGATGCATTATAAATTTCACAATGATGAGGACAGTTCATCGGCTTTAAAAAAAATTCTTCTCCTTCCTGCGGTGTTTTTATTGGTTGAAAACTATCCTTCCCGTATTTTTCATAATGACCACTGGTTACATATAAATTTTTAGAACCAATGTGTGGGGTCATAACCGGTAAATATCCTGAATCAATTTGCGCTTTCTGTAAAAAATTCTGAAGCCTTTCACGAAGCATAGTACCTTTTGGTAACCACAAGGGTAAACCGGCTCCTACTTTCTCAGAAAAGGTAAACAGCTCCAGTTCTTTCCCAATTTTTCTATGGTCACGCTTTTTAGCTTCTTCCAGAAAAACAAGGTATTCATCCAGTTCTTTTTGAGTTGGAAAAGTAACACCATAAATGCGGGTAAGCATTTTATTTTTTTCATCTCCCTTCCAATAAGCCCCGGCAATACCGGTAAGTTTGATACCTTTTATTAAACCTGTGGATGGAATATGCGGGCCCCTGCACAAATCAGTAAATGCTCCCTGTGTATAAAAGGTAATGTTCCCATCTTCCAGCCCTGAAAGCAAATCAAGTTTATATACATCACCTTTCTCTTCAAAATATTTTAAAGCATCGGGTTTGGAAATTTCTTTTCTTACATAAGAACTGTTTTCTTTTACAAGCTCTTTCATTTTCTTTTCAAGCTTTTCAAGATCAGTTTCTGTAATCACATTTTCACCTAAATCAATATCATAATAAAATCCTTTTTCAATTGGAGGCCCTACCCAAAATTTAACGCCCGGAAAAAGAGATTCAATTGCTTCTGCCATAAGATGTGCAGATGAATGCCAGAAAGTTGACTTCCCCTTCTCATCATCCCAGGTAAGAAATTTTACAGAGGCATCGTTTTTTATTGGCCGGGTAAGATCCCAAACATCTCCATTAACTTCAGCAGTCAGAATTTTTTTTGCCAATCCTTCACTTATTTTTTTTGCAATGTCCATCGCTGTAGATCCTTCATCATACTGCCTTACAGCGCCATCAGGGAAAGTAATATTCATAATTCATTCAACCTCAATAAAGGGTTTGCTTTTAAAAAACAATTTTGAAAGATGCAAATTTAACGAAGTATTAGACAAAGAAAGAATGTGATTGAGTGTTTGATTTTTATTTAGCCATATTTTTGCGGAAACGCTTCGTAGAAAATATATGAGACAAATCTTTACGCTCTGTTTTTTTATTTTTTTTAGTTTTTATGTTTTCGCCCAACATAAATATCCAGATCATTTTACCGGTAAAATACCTAATCATTCTACTATAAAAAAAATAGTTCCCAAAAAAAAATCTGCTGATTCAGGAATAAATAAAACGAACAGCTACTCAGCCATATCTAATCCTGCTAAAACAGATAAATCCCTGAATGATTTTGCAAAAGGAGAAAAAACTATAAATTTTAATGGCCAGTGGAAAGGTGGTTTTAATGAATCGAGCTATGGATTTTCAGGAATGATGGGCAACGACATTGATTACGTTTTGGAATTACAAACGACGGGTTCAAGTGTTTCGGGTTTTTCCTATACTTATTTTAATGAGGGTCGTAAAAGATATTATACTATTTGCAAATTAACCGGGACATTAAACAGTTCAACAAGAGAGATAGTAGTAACAGAAACAGAAAGAATTAAATACAATACGCCTCCCGATTTTCAAAATTGTTTTCAAACCCATAAGCTGCATTACGAACCGGATAGTGCTAATGTTGAAACATTGCGTGGCACATGGATACCGGCTCCCAACCAAAGTGGAAACTGCGGTTATGGCACAACACTTCTCTCCCGGAGAATCATCAACAGAACTCCTTTAGAAAAGCCTGCAGAAAAAATTATTGCTAAAACAAATCCTCAAAAAAATGGGGTTGCTACAAAACCATACATTGCTCCAAAGATTAATAATAAATCTATTGCTGCCAAACCCCGGTCTGTAATTAAACCATCTGTTGTAAAAAAAGATGAGAAAATAAAAGATATTCCTTATGGAACTTCTGATATTAAAAAAATTACAGAGCCCATTATTTTGCCTCCGGCAAAGTTCGAACCACGCAGAAAGGATATTTTAAAAACAATTCATATTACACAACCAAGTTTCCGTATTGATTTTTATGATAATGGAGAGATTGACGGGGACTCAATCACCGTTATTTACAATAGTAAAATTATACTCTCTCACAAAATGTTATCTGCTAAAGCTATTACATTAACTCTTTCATTAGATGAAAATATAACACAAAATATAATAACCATGTATGCTGATAATTTAGGCACCATCCCCCCAAACACAGCATTGATGATAGTTACAGACGGTGATAAAAGATATGAGGTAAGAATAACTTCAGACACAGAAAAAAGTGGAAG
>JBDTYU010000228.1:0-9673 GCA_040005535.1 Ginsengibacter sp.
TTAATGCCCGCAGGCTTGCTTGGACCAGTTAAGATTATTGTCTTTTAAAATGAGAGTAGAACATTATGTATTGAATTACTGCTGGCAATTGCAACTAGGCCCCTGTCGTCCCATAGGTCCACCCTGTCTAACGATACACGGATATTGTTTCCCTTCTGCCATACCAGTGCTCCCAGCCAGCCATTGCCTAATGGTATACCTTCATCCCATCGTTTGGCGAGGGAATCAAATTTTAAATTATGTTCGGATTTTGGTTGTGCTATCAGGCGGGGGAAATAAAAAGATGCAATGATTATTAATAAAAGGTCGATGATTTGTTTTTTTATAATCAGCATCCTTCGTTCATTTTTTCAATAAAAGATATTGTGAAAGAAGACGGTAATTTTCATCAGTTTTTATATTCCCGGGAATCGGATTATAGCTACCATTAAAAACATTGATGCACCATTTTATTATTTCATTATCTGGTTCCTTTTTTAATTTTTCTTCAAGATAATTTTTTGCATCTTCTTTCTTTCCGGATTTTTCTAAAGCCCATGCAGTAACAATAGAATTGGCTTCAGAAAAATTGCTTACCGTATTTTCTGTTGTGGGTACAAATAATAAAATCTTTTGCAATGTATTTTGCGCTGCAGTTTTAGTTCCTGTTTTAGTATAACAATTATAGCTTAACAAATTTTCCAATCTCTCATCAATTTGATCATCATAAGGTTTGCCTACGCCTAGATTTTCCGGCCATAGTTTTGCTTTTTCAATTTGCCCTAGTGCAGATTTGCAATTGTTATTTTTTATTAGTTCAACGGCTATCAATAGATGTATTTCTTTATAGAAGGCCCTGCCATCAGTCGATCCTTCATAAGGAATAATTTTTATTTTATCCAGCAATTGTGCGGCTTTTGCATATTGTTTGTTAAACTGCAATGTTTTTATATACAACATGCCAATGATATAATTCTGAGGAAAACGTGCTGCATAATCATGTGCAATTTTTAAAGCTTCAGCATTTTTTTGATTTTGCGCCATATAATAATCAATTAGCATTTTTCCAAAACGCCATTCATTTTTATTTAGCGCAATCGCTTTCTGTAAATCTTCTAATACCTTTTGTTTATCATCTTTAAACAATTCTGATCTTGCTGCATAAAAATTTGCATCATTAGGCTGAGCACCACACGCAAGAAATAATTCTTTTGCTTTGTCAATGTTATTATGACTCCAGAAAATAAGCCCGGCATAGTATTTTGCTTTCCAGTCATTAGCATCATTTGTGTTTAACACTGTAATACTTTCTTCCCGGAACGGGAATGATAGAGAAGGTAAAGCTTTTAATGTTTTTTGCGAATATGCCTTATCGTTAGTTAAGTAAGAAAGCCAATATAAAACTTCTGCAGTTTGTGGTGCCATATTTAATAAAGTAACTGTGGCATCTTTCTCTCCGATATTATAATACCATATCCCTAATTCAAGAAATGTTTGATCAGGCATTTCATTTTTAATAAGCGAAATGAATTGATTTTTAGTATCGTCATTTTTAGCCCAAAGATATTTTTCAAAACATGCGAGATGATTTAAAGGATCAAAAGATAAAATTGTATCCAGCGCTTCTTTAGTTTTTTCTTTTTGATTTTGATGACGATATGCCACCGCTACTATTTGCCATGCATCGAGGTTATATTTATTAGCGCTGATACTTTTTTCTGCATAATTAATTGCGTCTTGAAAATTCTTTTCCTGCAAATAAATTTTGCTCAATTCAGTATAGGCAGCATCCCTGTAAGAAATATTTTGCGATGCAATATCGAAACCATCTTTTGCATCTGTAATTTTTTTAAGCTTTACATTAATCAATCCATAATAGTAATTTGCTTCGGGATTATAAGTATCTATGCTTAGTGATTTTTTTGCAACATTTAGTGCCTGCAAATATTCCATCTTATGATACATGAGCAATGCCATGCCGGACAAAGCAGGTAAATAGTTATGATCTTTTTGAAGGCATTCATGCATTTTTATTTCTGCATCAGCATAATTTCTTTCACGAATAAATTCTTCGCCCTGCAGATACAAACCTTGCAAAGAGTTCCAGTCAAAATCTTTTGGAGTTTCCAATGGGCGCATTAAAACATCTTCGTCTAAAGATTCCCGGTAGATTAATTTATTTTCTCCGAGTGTAACAACGAGATTTTTTGTATTGGTATTGAATTGGATAGAATCAACATATGGTTGCATTGTTTTCAGGTGAATTGTTTTCGTATAAATAGTTTTTTTTCCATCCATTACTTTTATTTCATCATCAATATTTTGTAACGGAGAAAAGTAAATTTTAAGCCACCCATTTTCTTTTTTAATATTCAAAGCACCATAGTTATTTGCCTTTACAAAACCTTTGGTTTGCTTTACAGGAAACCAGTATTCTGTCCACACATCGGTTGCATAAGGTGCAAAGCCTCTGTGCTTGAAAGGCGTGAAAGTGCTTTTGTCAGCGGATTGATTGAACAATCTCCCGCTTTGCACTTCTGAATATTGCCCATCTGAATCAGTCAATAATTTTTCCCAAATCATCCCTTGCTGTGATAAACCCCATATCCAGATTTTCTTTCCGGGCTTATCATCATGAGTTGAATACCTGCCCATTCCAAAATCATCATCATGCCAGTAAGCGCCAAAAAAATCTGTGTACTTACCAAACACATGATATGATTTATATCCTCCAAAATTATTGTTCTCATAATAAGAAATATCTTTCCCATTTTGCTTATTGATCGGCCAATCGCCATACTCTCCTTCATGCCCCAGATAATGTGTTCCCGGATAGATGTATTGCAAATTCCCTTTCACTTTAATACCGGTGTTCATCCAGGTATAATAAGGTTGTTCTACACCTGACGCATTAAACCAAAATGATTTCGTTGTAAAATAGGCTTTGTCTTTTGGCAAATTAATTTCAAGCCGCCAAGGCGTTCTTGTTAATAAATCCAGCACGCCAATTACACAACTTACGCTTCCATCTTCTTTTTTCATAGTTGTATAATCAACCGGTGTTGCACAATTTGGTGTATGCCCGATTATTCCATAGTTAGCCTCAATGCCGCCACTGGTCCATGGTCCACGCATCGCAACGTCTCTAAATTTTATAACATGATTATAATAAATAAAAGATTTGCCTGTTGATTTTTCAATAGCTGACCAGATTTTTCCACCTACTTCAGGCATTATCATTATTTTAATAAAATCATTTTCAAGCTCAACAACTTTCCATTCTTTTTGAACAGGTTTATCTGTAAAGCCATCGTAACGGAAGTAAGGATAAATTTTTAAATCGGGATTTGGAATTGGATTAGGATCAGAGAATGGATAAGTTGTAAATACTTTTTTGTATTGGCGAATAACTGCATCTTTTTGCGCTACGCAGGAAAAACTCAAAAAAAGAAATATTGCAGAAAGAATTTTTTTCATCTTAAATAATTTAAGCCCATCATGAACAATCAAACAAATTTTCTCTGAAGAATCTTTGTTATAATCATCAACCTTTCACAATTAACAACCAGCCTTTTCCTTTTGCAACAGGAATTTTTTCATTAAGATTAAATGTTTTGGGTGGCTGAAAATTTTTTATTGCCGGTGCAACAATAGTTGCTTTAGCAGGATCAATTCCCAATTTTTTCCAGTCTATTTTTAATTGCACATCTGTGTCATTATCATCCCAGCTCGCAATTGATATTAATGACGATCCCCTCTTTTCATAAACTGTAGCGAGCACTTTATCATTGTCAGTTTTTACCGGGCAATTGCCACTCCAATAACCAATCATCTTTGAACCTTTCATCCCAAACATATCCCATACATGCCAGATTGGACGCGGATCTGCGTCGTCACTCCATGGCATTCTGTTTGTCATTCCGTAAATCATTCCTCGCCATGGATTGCCGCCATCCTGCAACATCTCCCCCATTAAGCCGAAAGGAATACCACTTACTTCCGTAAGAAAAAAATCCGGTGAATTTTTTTCATAATCAAAATATTCGCCAAACCACAACCGATTGAGGTAAGGAAAATGCTCCATGTATAAATTGGCACTGTTATTAAATCCATCATTTTTGTTGTATTGATTGGCAGAATGTAAATCAATGATACCAGGATGACCATCTTTTGTCAATACTCTTTTAATACGCTTCATAGTAACACGATCAAATGCAACATCATCTAAATAGATTCCATCAATGCCTACATTTTGTGTTAACCAGTTCATGCCTTCCACATAATAATTATGCCAGCGATTAAGGCCACTGTTTATGATCGCCGCATCTTTTAATTCAGGAACAAACCATGCAGCGATATAATCACTATCTAAATGTTCCTGCAGCCAGCTAAAGCCACCACCCTTTCCGGGAGAATAAATTTCATGGCCCAAACTTCTCAATGCAAATGTTTCATAGGCATGATCGGATAATTCACGAATGGTGTTATAGATTTTTACTTTTAATCCGAGGGCGTGAGCTGAATCAATATATCCTTTCATTTTTTTCCATTCAATAAAAGGATAATTGATCCATGGATTGATGGGCGTTGCATGATGAATGTTTATGATGGTAGCACCAGTTGCCTTTATTGTATCAAGATTTTCGTATTTATGGTAAAACCTATTAGCCCATTGAAAATCTGTATTGATAGGATGGAAAGGGGTAATGAGTAAATTGAAATTATAATAGAGTACATCGCCTTTTTTCATGCTGCGTTCGCCGCTATAATTATCTGCAAAAACAGCATTGCCTTTTTCTGTAATATTAATTCCCCCGTTGTTTCCATTGCCCCAAGAACTTGGCAGCAGCAGAGGTTTCAGCAAATAAAAATTTGTATTCAAAGGACGAACATAATTTTCATCACGAAGAGAATATTGCAACCCGGCATTTACATTTCCTATCCATGCACCATCCTGGTTTTTATGTGCTACATCCCATTTCCATTGAAAATTTTCTTTGCGATAACCACCTTTTTCTCCAAGTCCCATCATATACTTTGCATCTTGTTTTGAAAAAGGAATTTCCATAGAAATGTTGGCGAAGTCAACATCCCTAAGAGCGGTAACCCTTACAGTATAAGATACAAATCCATCAAACTCAAGAGAAGCTTTTACCTCCATTTTTAACTCATCAGATGTATTCGTCGCTACCCATTGCACCGTTCCTGGCTGTTGCAGCGTAAATTTTATTCCTGCATTTTTCCATTGAATATCTTTTGAATCATTCTTTTTTGTAAAATGGAAATGTAATCCTTCTGTCAATAAATTATTTGGCAGTGAAGTATAGCCTGTCATCTCCGGTGTAAAAAAAGTTTGAATCTGTTTAGGAAAACCATCTTTATTCAATGTTACTTTTCTTCCCAACAAACTAATAGTATTTCCTGAAATTTTTAATGGAATATACGGAGCAATAACTGTATTATCCTGCGCCATAGTAGAGTTAAGCCATTTTAGCCGGGTCATTTTCCAGGGCTCATTGATGCCACGGTTTATCACGATTTTATTACTAACGGTAAGGAGTAGTTGCACTTCTTTGGTCTCACCTGTATTTGAACTTATAGTTGCTTTTCCACTATAAGTTCCGGCAGAGATATTAACGGGGACGTCAATTCCACACCACATTGCCAGTACTTTACCCACAGGCACATCAACTGTAAAGTGTAAAGGCTTATCATCATAGCTCGTACCATCAGTATTTATGCAGAAAATACTTTTTGAAGAAATTTTATTTCCACCGGAAGAAACTAAATCCGTGAATTTAATTTTCACATCATCTGTTTTTATAAAAGCCCATACGCCTAACTGAAAAGTAAAGTCCTCTCCTTTTGCCGCTGTATCTGAAAAAGTTTTTTGTATGCCTTTTTCTATCCATCGTTGCGGTAGATCGACCGTCATTTTTATAGGATGCATCCTGTCTTCAGGAAAAACCAAAAAAGATTCATTTTTATTTTGATTAATTAATTTATCAGTTTCATCTTTCGTGGCAATCACTTCCATTGGATAAAAACTGTTGAACTCATTGATAGATTGAATTTCTTTTATTTCTGCCAATGGAATATTTTTATTAGCATCAATTGAACTCAACCATTCTTCAGAAGCAGTGTTTTCCGGTTTTAAATACACACCTTTTGGATAATTGGATCTTCCTTCATTTTTATATGGCATATAATAAACATAATAAGTTCCCTTTCCCGAAGCCGGGTCAAAATAAATTTCGCCATACTCACGGTTAAGCGTAGCCGATTTTACATTCAGGATTTTTTGTTGTGTTTTCGCGTCCTCAACAATAATGCGTTTATTTTGCGGATCCTCATCCCGCCTTCTCCAGGGAATAATTGCTTTGGCAATTTTTCCCGTTCCATTAAATTCAACAACTGCCCTGTGATTGCCCAGTGAATCAGGGTTCCAGCTATTGTTGCCGCTGCCGTAATTAATTTCGTTCTGTGCAGATGATGCTAAACTGAAAAAAATAAAAGCAAAAAATAAAAATGAATATCGGTTCATTTTTTAGAAATTAGATTTTATATAATTTATTATTTCACTTAAAAAGATGCCTGCAGCCCTTTGTTTTTTCTATAATCAATTATGGGTTGAAAAGGCCCATACTTATGTTGAAATACAGAAAATGTATCGTTAAAAGGCCCTTTATCATAATCAATTGTTTTTTCCTCAAAATGCGGGTAACCAATTTCTTTTACTGTTGGCCGCTGATGCATGCTGTCATTATTTATAAAAGCTGCGAGATCAAGCGCCTCCTTTGATGTGAGGAAGGGCTTTTCATGAGTAGATTTATCATAAGGCATATTTGCCAGCAACCATTGCGCTTCCTTAATTACACGATGCATGCTGGAACCGGGCTGGTATGCTTTTAATCCCCATACCGGAGGATAAATATATGTTGAGCTGTCATACTGCATTTGTCCTTCACCGTTAGCTCCGTGACATCTTGTGCAATGCATTGCATAAAGCTGCTCACCTCTTTTACAAGATGCAGCTTCAGAAGGAAATGAAATCGCCAGGTTTTTTACGCCCGGAGTATTTTTATCAATTTTAGATGAATCACTAATCCATTTTAAGTAAGAAATAATTCCAATCATTTCTTTACTATCTAATGGCAGAGGAGTCCCGAGGTGTGGATGTGTAATGCAATTATTTATCCTTTCGGCTAAGGTTAATACTTTTCCTTCTCTTGCACGATACTGCGGATAATTGCGAAACGAGGTAAAGAGGCTAAACGAAAATGCCTTGGTTCCTGCATCCTGGTGACAGTTAGTGCAATTCATTTTATTGCCAAGATATTTTCCATTGCTACCGTTAGGGCCAATATAATAAGCAGTACGCAACATCAGCTCCCGCCCATATCTTACTGCTTCACCAAATTTATCGTTTGGAATTTTTGAAGTATCTATTTTAAATAAGCTATCGGTATTGGTTAATGATTTATTTTCATTTGCATTGCCCGTTTTATTTTCATTGCATGAAATAAAAATTACAAAAGATATAAATACTATTAAACCAAAAATCGTATATGCATTATTTTTCTTCATCGCATTTTATATTTACCTGTTCTGTTTTTAAAGATGTAACCGTGGGCCAACTTGTTCTTTATTTAAAAACTCTACTCTATATGGTGGTATCGCCGTATCAAGTGTCCATAACAAAACTCCTTTTCTGTTTACCAAAACTGTGATGTGCCTTTTTGAACAACAACAAAGAATTGAAGTATCATTTATCATATAAGCGCTTCCCATTCGTGCATTGTAAACATCGGCCGGTAATTTTATATGCAGATCCATTTGCGCTGTTTTATTTTGCTCATCTAATTTTACAGCAAACACTTCTGACTGCTGTCTTTGAACACCGTTATCAAAAAACATTAAATTTCCATAAGGGTTTATATGCACTGCATGAGATTGTGTAAAGTCACAATCAACGGGCATTGCAATGGTACCGCCTTTACCAAATTTCCAGATTATTTTTCCAGTGTGCGAATCAACTTTCCAGATTTGACCATTGTTATAAAATGAAATAATATAATTGCTGTCTTTGTCATAGTTCAAACTGTTGGCATGGGTCCAGTCTTTTTTTGTTGTAAGAATTTTTGGATCTTTTAAAGGATCACTTACATCAAATACACTCCACTGCCAGATTTTTTTTCCTGTTGTATCCATCACAATAATTCCATCACTATGCACTGTATCTTTTTTGTTACCGCCAACAGAACTTAAATCTATCACCCTGTTATCTTCATAAATAGTTACAAGCTGGTTTTTATTGTTTTTTAAAATTTCATGATGAATAGTATTTGCAAAATCTCCCTGTCCTTTTTTTAAATGCAAAAGTGTATCGCCTAATAAATTAAATTCTAAAATTTCACTTCCATAACTGGTGGGATAATCATTGGTACCAAGAATACAAAGAATAGTTTTATCTTTTGTAAAATGAAGTACTTTAAGGCCCGTTCCGTCAATCATGTGATACCATCTCAACCGTCCTTTATAATCAATGATGTAAGCTAAACCCGGCGTCTCTCTTTTGTTTAAAAGCATTAACCCATTTTTAAATTCAGGAGGTAAAGATTGGGGCGAAGCGGATGTATATTTAAATTGATCCTGCAACCATACCGGAAGGCTATGCGATTGAAAGGTGTACGTTTTACTAAGTTGGTTAACTCCATTTTTAATAGTAATAACGTGAAATGAATAATTTGTTTTAGGAATTATATCGCATAACACAAAAGAATAAACGAAGGTTTTTTTTGAATAAGCCGGAAAAACTTTTGCAATTGCATTGATGCTGCTGTCTGGCCAATATTCAACATACACTCCGGCAGAATCAATTGTTGCTACATCGATTTGAATTTTTAATTGATTGTTATTATGTAAGCCGATGTTTAATTGCTTAATTATATTTCCGCCATCGCCGGAACAAGCATTGAAGATTGCAATAACAAAAAATAAAGCGATGTTGTTTACTAAATACTTCAATAGTTTAATTTAGCCTCACCCCAAACCTCTCTCCCAAGTGAGAGGGGCTAAAGGACGAGAATGATTCTTTTATTAAATTATTGTTGCCTGTTAGAGTTATCCAAATTAGGATTAAGATTAACCTGGCTTTGCGGATAAGGAAAATATTGATCCCTCGGCATTTGAATATTTGCAGGCTGACCAATACGTGTTAAATATGCATTGACTGTAGATTCATATTTTCCCATTCGCATAAGATCGGCTCTGCGTTTACCCTCGTAAAAAAATTCCCAGCCACGTTCCTGCAGAATGGCATCTTTTAAAGTTGATTGGGTATAGTCAGCAACATTCAAAAGCTTCGCATGCGATCTTCCTTTAACCTGGTTAATTAAATCAATGCTTTCAGAAGTAGGGCCATTAAGTTCGTTTAAGGCTTCTGCCCTGCTTAATAAAACATCCGCATATCTTAATAAATCAACACTGTGTCCGTCATAATATGTTGTACTGCCTAATGAGTCCGCATATTTTTTTGTTGCAATATCAACCATGTAACTTACGCCCGGAGGTGGCATAGCGCCAATCGTTGGCGGCTGTTCGTATATTAATCCATCAACTCCTGTATATAAAGGATAGAAGCATAATTTTCTATCATCTGCATTATCAAATGAATTATAAAAATCCCATGTTA
>JBDTYU010000229.1:0-10146 GCA_040005535.1 Ginsengibacter sp.
TTACATAGGCAGAGCCGGCAAAGGAGGATGGCTTTTTATATTGTATATCGAGAACGCTGCTTATCTTATCTCCATATTTTGCCTGGAAACCACCATTGTAAAAATTTATGTTTTTAGCCAGTTCAGGATTGATAAAACTCAACCCTTCCTGCTGCCCGTTGCGAACAAGATAGGGACGGTAAATTTCAAAATCATTTATGTAGATAAGATTTTCATCGTAATTACCACCCCGTACAGAATATTGGGACGTAAGTTCATTATTGCTTCCAACTAAAATTTTAATGAGGCCTTCAATACCTCCGGTTGCACTGGGGAGAGCTGTTGCACTTTTAGGGTTTATTTTTACCAGTCCTGTTTCTGTTCTTTGCTTATCCTCGCTGATAACTACAGCCTGTAAAGTTTTTCCACTGCGTTCAAGCTTTACCGTTAGTTGCTCTTCTTCATTCTCACTGAGATAAAAGTTTTTTTGTTCATCTCTATAACCGGAAAAAGAAAATACCAGTGCAAATGCTTTTTCTGCCGGTACTTTTATGCGATAAGTTCCGGAGTCGGAAGTAACTATTCCATTTTGTTTGCCTAATATGACAACGCTTACACCAGGTAGAGGATTTTCATTTTCATCAATTACTTTCCCGGATACATAAGCAGCCTTCTTTTGTGAAATGCCTGAAAGGGTTGTAAACACAAGAAGAATGAAAGCGGTTAGTCTCATAAAGTGAAGGTAATATTTTATAGATTACATTTTGTAACCGTTCCGTTTCAATTTTATTATTTTTGGAAATGCGAAACGACTTTCTGTTCTTATTACTTTTTATTGCCATCTTACCTGTTGCTTGTACAATGCCTGAAGAACACAAAGATGAGAAAATAGTAGAAGCAAAAATGCCTGCACGCAAAGATCCGTTTCATGAACTTTGTCAATATTGGGAAGTTACGGATGCAGAAAATCCAACTTTCCGTGATGTGTATGATCAGCATACTGAGGGTATTCGTAATTTTCCCGGAATCATTTTTATGACAGATTCAACCTTTCTTGAAAACCCGAAAAGCAATATGCATTACGGTACATTTATTTTAAAAGGAAAAGTAATTATTGCACAATTTGATGGTAATAAAAAAGCAGTTTATACTATTCAAAATAAGCAAGGCGATAGCATGAGGGTTACCAGGGTTGAAGATAATCATCCTACAACACTATATTTAAAGGGATCACAGATTTTTTGGCCTGAAGCCACATTAAATCCTTTTAATAAAAATAACAGTAAATGGAGAGTTAGACCTTCTAAAGCAGAAAGCCCCGCAGAGTTAAATGAAAGATTAAAAAATTGTGTGCAATTTTATGAATACTTTTTGCATGGATACAGTGAAAGTGAAAATGATGAAATAGATTTTGCAGGATATCCAACATGTTTCAAATGGTACCAGGGCGCTATTTATGTATTAAGCCCAAAACATCTTGATAAGAAATGGATCAATTGTTTTTATTCAGAAGAGCAGGCAATGCAGGCAAGGCAAATGATAGAAAATATTGTTACGACAAAAAAGTACAATTGGGATACAACTCAAAAGAACTGGCCACAACAAACTGCAGATGTTTTAAAACAAATTCATGATAAGATGTAGAGGCAGGTTGACATGAAGAATTAAAAATTAAAAATTTATTTTTAAAGTGTAAAGAGCCTAAAATTGAAATTTATAAATTTTTAAATTTTCTTATAATTTCTTTAGGATTGTCAGATCCAAAAACTGCATTGCCTGCAACCAACACATCAGCACCGGCATTTAAAATTTCTTTTGCATTTTGTAAAGATACACCCCCATCAATTTCAATTTTTGCAGATGAGCCGGACTCATTAATTAGTGTTTTTAATTCTTTGATTTTTTGAATAGTGTATGGTATAAATGACTGTGCACCAAATCCCGGATTTACACTCATAAGGTTCACAAGGTCAATATCGGCGATGATATCTTTCAATAAAAAAACCGGGGAATGAGGATTAATAGCAACACCTGCTTTCATTCCTAATAATTTTATTTGCTGAATATTGCGATGTAAATTTTTGCATGCTTCAAGGTGTACTGTTAACCCATTCGCACCGGCATCTTTAAATTCTTCCGCATATTTTTCAGGTTCTAATATCATTAGGTGCACATCAAAAAATTTTGTTCCGACTTTCTTCATTTGCTTTATTACATTCATTCCATAGCTAATATTTGGAACAAATCTCCCATCCATAACATCCAGGTGAAACCAATCAGCCTCGCTTTCATTAAGCATTTTACAGGCGGCTTCAAGGTTTAAAAAATCTGCGGCTAAAAGTGATGGAGCAAGTATAGGCATGTTGTGAATTGTGAGTGGTGAATTATGAGTTGTGAATTTTGAATCATAAGTATTTCCTTTTCTCCCTTCGGAGCTATGGGGCTTTAATTCTTTCGAGAGCTTCTCTTGCTTCGGTAAAATTCTTATCATACAAAAGTGCTGTCTGGTAACTTTGAGTGGCATCTTCTTTTCTGCCAAGTTTTTCGTAACATTTTCCCATCCAGTAATATCCTTCATCAAAATTATTTTGAATAGTAATTGCTCTCTTTAAAACTTCTAATGCTTCAGAATATTTGCCTAAATCGTATAAAGCAATTGCTTTTTCCCTGTAAGAAAACATGTAAGTGAAATCCATTTGAAGGCTGCTATCAAAATAATTAATCGATTTCTTTTTATCATTGTTATAACTGTAATACAAGCCTTTTATGAACATGGCATCCTTGCCATATTTTACTTTGTTGACTTTTAATAATCCACCTGCAATAACTAATGAATTAGGATTTTTTGTTTCGGCATATATAGTACCCAGGGCAACAAGATATTCCGGAAGCGGATATATATTTATTGCATGCTCAAGCGATTTTATTGAATTGAGCGTGTCATCATTTTCAAAAAGTAACGTGGCTTTCATATTCCACAGGTAGGCATTACCACTATCTTTTTTTATTTGCATATCAGTGAGAGACAGCGCAGAATCGTATGCTCCTTCGTTCCTGTACATTTCAATTAAATTTTGAACCAGCAGGGGAGAATCGGGAAATTCCTTAATACTATTTTTTAAAGATTGTTTCGGATCTAGTTCTATTAAAGATTGACTATTGTCATCTTTTGAGTTATTACATGAAATAATTATAAAGAAAGCAGAGATGGCAATAACACCTAAACTTGTTTTTATCATCTTGCAAATTTACTATCCATATCGTAAATGACGATTAATCCATTCTACGTAAAAATTATTATTTGGCTAAATTGCAGCACATTAAAAAATTTATGCTGAGAATTATTATTTCTTTTTTGAGCTTGATCTCTTTTATTTTTTGTGGTCAAAACAAAAATTATAAATCATTATCTGTAATTTCTAAAATGGATACTCTCCAATATCCTGAAGAGCAACATTTTAAAAACCTTCGCCAGCTTACGTTTGGAGGTGATAATGCGGAAGCCTATTTTAGCTTCGATGGAAAATATATTGTTTTTCAACGAACGGATCCTAAAAATGGTATTATGTGTGACCAGATATGGATGGGGAAAATTCCTGAAACAAAAGATGAAACATTCACCCCAAAATTAGTAAGCACAGGCAATGGGCGTACCACCTGTTCCTATTTTTATCCGGGTGGAAAATATATTTTGTACGCATCAACTCATCTTGTTTCCAAAGACTGTCCGCCTGTTCCCGATAAAGTAAAATTGAAGCGATACATCTGGCCCGTATATGAAAGCTTTGATATTTTTAAAGCAGATACCAATGGAAATATTGTTCAGCAACTCACCCAAACAAAAGGGTATGATGCAGAGGCAACCATTTCACCCAAAGGAGATAAGATTTTATTTACGTCTATTCGTAACGGTGACCTTGACCTGTATACGATGGATATGAATGGAAAAAGTGTAAAGCAAATAACCAATACACTCGGTTATGATGGCGGTGCATGGTTTAGCCCTGATGGAAAAAAAATTGTATGGCGTGCCAGCAGACCAAGATCAAAAGAAGAGATAGAGGATTATAAAAATCTTTTATCACAGGGATTGGTTGCTCCAACTTCTATGGAAGTCTATGTTGCCAATGCTGATGGAAGCGATGCACATCAAATTACATTTCTTGATAAGGCGAACTGGGCTCCAAACTTTACTCCCGATGGGAAACATATAATTTTTTGCAGCAATCATGAATATGCAAGAGGATTTCCTTTCAACATGTACATCACTGATATCAATGGACATGGATTGGAGAAAATAAGCAGGGACAAAGGTTTCGATGCATTTCCCATGTTTAGCCCTGATGGTAAAAAAATTATTTTCAGCAGTAACAGAAATAATGGGGGAGGGCACGACACCAATGTATTTATTGCGGATTGGGTTGAATAGTGAGTAGTAAGTTGTGAGTAATGAGTTAGCAGGCAGTATTATTGGCAAAGACTTTTTATTCGATTTTTTCGTTTATACTAAAAATCGTAACCTATGATCATCTTTAAAAAACCCTTTACATTATATTTATTTTTATTTGCCTCAATCATTTTTTTCGCAGGATGCTCGAAGAATGATAATGTTACCGGGTTGGCGCCTATTAACTCAGCCAATAATAAAACTACAGGCGCTTCTGCAAATGATTTGCTGACTTCAGGAAATTTCAACACTGTCAAAATTGAAATTCAATACATGACGGGCTATCAGCCGGATGCAGCTTCGATCAATAACTTAACCTCTTTTTTAGGTTCGCTCGTAAATAAAACAGGAGGTATTACTGTAACCCAGCAACAAATTGCTCCTGGTGGAAAAGCTTTTTATACAATTAATGATATCGCAACAATAGAGCAAAAAAACAGGGTAACTTTTAATTCAAGTAACCAGTTATCTGTTTATATACTTATAACTGATGGCGCTTACAATGAACCATCTGTTTTGGGAATTGCTTATCGAAATACATCTTTATGTCTGTTTGGTAAAACCATATTTGATAATTCAGGAGGAATAGGGCAGGCAAGCAGAACAAAACTTGAAACAACGGTAGCAAAGCATGAGTTTGGTCATTTGCTGGGATTGGTTGACCTGGGCACGCCTATGCAAACCAATCATAAAGATACAGCTCATGGAAATCATTGCAATGTTCAAAGTTGTCTTATGTTTTATGCCGCTGAAACAACTGACCTGCTCGGCTTTTTAATTACAGGAAATATCCCTGAACTCGATTCACAGTGTTTAGCAGATTTACATGCAAATGGAGGAAAATGATTTTAATTTGCCAATTAGCTAGTTAAGTTCTATCACCTCGCAATCTTTAATTTCTTTACCATCAATAGCAAACCGGATTAATGTTCTAATCTTATGCCACCCATGCTTACCTGCTGCACCAGGATTCATGTACAGGCAATTTAATTTATCATCATACATTACTTTTAAAATATGAGAATGCCCGCTTATAAAAAGTTGTGGTTGATGTAACAAAAGTTCTTTTTTTGTTTCCGGATTATATCGTGGCGGGTATCCTCCGATATGGCGCATCATGACTTTTACTTCTTCACACATAAAAACTAACTGTTCAGTGTAAACGCTTTTTATGTCGTAACCATCTATATTACCATAAACTCCTCTCAACATAGGTGTCTGGCCACTTTGAGTGGCCTGACACCTTAATATTTGATTAGCAATTTCAATAGTGCCGAAATCTCCTGCGTGCCATATCTCATTACAGTTTTTGAAATGTTCAAAAACATTTTCGTCGAGATAATTATGTGTATCAGATATTAATCCTATTCTTGTCAAGATGCTTAAATATAAGGTGTAAATTTACTAAGCAAATAAATTTCAATGCCCTTCTTTCGCAATTTTAAATATCATTTTGAGAAAAAAAATTGGAAATATTTTTTTCTGATGTTGAGCCTCGAATTATCTGAAAAAAATGAGTCTCAAATTTTTAATTTTCTATCCGATAGTTATCGGATTTCCATTTTTAATTAAGACTATGCCCCATTATCATAAATCAGGTTCTATTCCTCATAAACGTCATACTCAGTTTCGAAAGCCTGATGGAGCTTTATATTCAGAACAATTATTTTCTACTGAAGGATTTTCTTCAGATTCTTCACTCCTTTACCATACACATCCGCCTACCCAAATAATTAAAACTGATAAGCCATACAGTGTAATGCCGGAAGTAGCAGAAGAGAAAATGCTGCAGCACCGAAGCTTTCAGGGGTTTAATATTAAACCTGATAAGGATTTTATTAAAAGCCGTAAAGCCATATTGGTAAATAATGATTGTCATATCTCATTAGCAGCTCCCCAAAAAAGCATGACGGATTATTTTTATAAAAATGCTGATGCGGATGAAATAATTTTTGTGCATGAAGGCAGTGGGAAATTAAAGACCCAATATGGTGAAATAGTTTTTGCCTATGGTGATTATCTTGTTATTCCCCGGGGCAGTATTTATAAGATTGAATTTGATGAAAAAGATAACAGGTTATTTATTGTAGAATCGTTTAGCCCTGTCCGTTATCCTAAAAGGTATGTAAGCCATTATGGTCAGTTGATGGAGAATTCACCTTACTGTGAAAGAGATATCCGGCAGCCGCAGAATTTGGAAACTTTCGATGAAAAAGGCGATTTTTTAATAATGACAAAAAAGAAAGGAATGATGTATGGAATTCATTACCTGCATCACCCATTTGATGTGATAGGCTGGGACGGATATTGCTATCCTTTTGCATTTTCTATACACGATTTTGAACCAATAACAGGACGTGTGCATCAGCCACCTCCTGTGCACCAGACATTTGAAGGACACAATTTTGTTGTGTGTTCTTTTGTTCCAAGAATGTATGATTACCATCCTCAATCTATTCCGGCACCATATAATCATAGTAATATTGATAGTGATGAATTGTTATATTATGTTGACGGAGATTTTATGAGCAGAAAACATGTAACAAAAGGCATGATTACTTTGCATCCCGGTGGAATTCCACATGGGCCGCATCCTGGTGCGGTTGATAAAAGTATTGGAATGAAGGAAACAAAAGAACTGGCTGTGATGGTGGACACATTTCATCCCTTACAACTAACCAGGCAGGCACTTGAAATTGAAGATGAAAATTATGTGATGAGCTGGGCAGAATAAGTTAAAAGAAGAAAGAGTTTAAAGACGACGAAAGAAGGAAAGCAAAAAAATGACATTACCTCTTCTTCCCTCTATTAGCCTTTTCTATTATTATCTTAGCTAAAAAGTTTTTTGTCTTATCTCTTTTTTCTCTTAGTTTTATTTCTCTTTATCTCTTAGCTAAAATTATAAGCATGATAAAATTCAGTGAACTAAAACAAGGAGACTATGTTCTTGCAGGAAGTGACGGGCAGGCGTGGCAGGGTGAAATTACCAATTTCAATTATGATGAAAAAGAGATTAGTATTTACAATGGTGTGCAGGATTTTTGGTTTAAAAGCGAAGATCTGTATCCATTGCCGCTTGATGAAAATCAGTTATTGAAATTAAAATTTCAAAAGCATGTGAATGAAAATGGCTCCGTAAAATATATGAAAGGCGCTTTTAGAATCCAGACTCCCCGGCAGGACAATTTTTCAAACTTCGAAATATGGTATAGGGACGAAAAAAGAATTATGTTACATCCTCTCTCTGTACATCAGTTACAAAATCATCATTTACAAATGACCAAAGTACATCTTACTGACGATGTAATTTAATTATAAAAGATTAGCGCTAACTAGTTTGGTTTCAACGCTTACGTTTTGAACAAAGCCTAAATAATTTAATTGGATAATATTGCTGCTTTCTATCAACCCGTATTTTTCGGCATAATAACTATTTATATTAGTTGTAAGGGAGGCTGCAGGAATCAATGAGGAGGAAATGGATGTTGTTACATGTATGACACCTGTATAGTTGTTACCGTTTACACTTCTTGAAATCCCTTTTTCTGCTATATTATAAGAAAGTGTAATTGGTACTGGAAACGGGACCCCTGGCAAAGTAACACTTGTGTTTTGACTCCATGTGCCTCCAATGCTTATGTTATCTTTTAAATACAATATCTCCAAAGCTGCAGTGCCTAACGCAGACGGTAGTGAATCAAACTGGTAATAGTCGTTTCCGGAGATACTAAGGTAACGGGTACTGCCGGTAGAATTGGTGAAAATATGGTAGCTCTTATTATTAATGGAAGTATCTCTTGAAGTAGATGTCAGCGTATAATCTGTATTTACAGGTGCAGGGCCAGAAGAATTCGTTTCATGGTAATTCCAGGTACTACCTGCTGAAGTTGTAAGGTATTTATCCTGCTTTGATATAGTTGTATTTTCACTTTTTTTGCAGGAGATAATAAAAAGAATAAATGCGGAAAATAATAAGGCTTTAATTTTCATATAGGTATTTTTTTGGATGGTGTAATATTAACCCTTTTTTTGTAAAATTAGAAAATTTACACTTATCTTTGCGCTCCCAAAAACAATATGGCCAAACAAGCACTCATCAAACAAGATGGAACAATCCTGGAAGCCTTATCCAATGCGATGTTCAGGGTTAAGCTTGAAAATGGACACGAAATTTTGGCAACAATTTCCGGTAAAATGCGGATGCATTACATTAGAATCTTACCCGGCGATAAGGTAGGCGTCGAGATGAGTCCTTATGATTTATCGAGAGGAAGAATCATATTCAGGTATAAGTAAAAGGCTTTCAAAAGTCAAACAATAAAATTGAAATTATGAAAGTAAGAGCATCTATTAAGAAAAGAAGTGTTGACTGCAAGATTGTGAGAAGGAAAGGAAGACTTTATGTTATCAACAAAAAAAATCCCCGTTTTAAGCAAAGACAGGGTTAATAAAATCAATACTTAAAAATTAATAAAAAAAAAACTTATAATTCTTATGGCTCGTATTGCCGGTATAGATTTACCAAAAAACAAAAGAGGAGAAATAGGACTTACTTACATATATGGAATAGGTCGTTCCACTGCCCGCTATATTTTAGATAAGGCAAATGTTGTTTATGATAAAAAAGTAAATGAATGGAATGATGACGAGCAAACGGCAATCAGGAATGTTATCAGCGGAGAATTTAAAACAGAAGGTGCATTACGCAGTGAAGTGCAGACAAACATCAAGCGCTTGCTTGATATTGCCTGTTATCGTGGCTTGAGACATCGTAAAGGTTTGCCATTGCGTGGCCAGCGTACACGTACCAATAGTCGTACACGTAAAGGAAAACGCAAAACAGTTGCTGGTAAAAAGAAGGCACCTAAAAAATAAAAGCTCTTAACCCGGAAGGGAATTAGGGCAATCATAATTAATAAGACTTACTTAATAATAATAATGAATCAATACCAGATATCTTGTAAGCCGGAAGGAGGGTTGGTTCAGTTCGCCAGGGCGAATAATTTTTAAAGATTACCTATTTAATACAATTATGGCAAAAGCAACAAATGTAAAAGCAGTAAATCCAAAAGCATCATCCAAAAAGAGAATAGTAAAAGTAGACCCCTTCGGAGACGCTCACATCGTAGCAAGTTTCAATAATATTATTATAAGCTTAACCAATAAACAGGGACAAGTTATTGCATGGTCTTCAGCAGGTAAAATGGGTTTTAGAGGCTCAAAAAAGAATACGCCTTATGCGGCACAAATGGCAGCCGCAGATGCCGCGAAAGTTGCACTGGATGCAGGACTTAAACGTGTTGATGTTTTTGTGAGAGGGCCAGGCTCAGGCCGTGAAGGTGCTATTAGGTCTCTTTCACAATCCGGTATCGAGATTGTGATGATCAAAGATGTAACGCCACTACCGCACAATGGCTGCAGGCCTCCCAAAAAAAGAAGAGTATAATTCAATTTTAATAACGGGTGCATCATTAATTTTTGATTTTTACTGATGATGCACCGACACTAAAAAATCAATTTATAAACTATGGCTCGGTACACAGGACCAAAAACAAAAATCTCCAGGATATTTGGAGAGCCTATTACAGGCAATGGTAAATGGTTAACAAAAAACAGCAATCCTCCCGGAATGCATGGTGCAGCCCGCAAGCGTAAAAGCCTTGGGGAATATGCACTTCAGCTTCGCGAAAAGCAAAAAGCAAAATACACTTATGGTGTAT
>JBDTYU010000230.1:0-3147 GCA_040005535.1 Ginsengibacter sp.
TGCGCAAAGCAGGGTATGCAACCAATCCCCGTTATCCTGAAATTCTTATAAAAAACATTGAAGACAATAATTTAGAGCAATATACTTTGGAAGCGGCGAATGAAATTCCTGTTTTTGATAGATCGAAATATTCAGATGATCCTGAGGACAAAGAAATAAGTGATGTACTAAAATCTGCAGGAAAAAATAATACTGAACCTGGCAATATTGATCTTTCTCCACCAACTAAACTTACTATAAACGGAAGCAGGGCTTTATTTGTTCCCAAAGGAACTTCATTACTGGCAATAGCTTCTCAAAATAATATTAACCTTAATCGTTTACTTGAAATAAATGATCTGGAAAAAGATGGCTTGCTGGAGAAAGACCAGTTTATTTTTCTTGAGAAAAAACAAAAGAATGGAGACCGTGATTATTATATCGTACAGCAGGATGAAACAATGTATGATGTTGCACAAAAAAACGGAATAGTTTTACAAAGTCTTTACGATTATAATAAACTTTTTACTGCAGACAATATTTATCCCGGAACAAAAATTCTGCTTCGTCCTGAAAAAGATAATCAAACCTCGTCTTCATATCCTGAGACGATTCATCCAGCTTTGAATAATCAGCCCCAGGTAATTGAATCAAAAACTCATGAAGTGCAACCGAAAGAAAGCCTCTATGCCATTTCAAAAAAATATGATGTAACAGTAGCCCAGTTAAAAGAATGGAATAATTTAAAAGGTGATAGTTTAACAATCGGTCAGCAACTTATTATTTCAAAATAATTTATGTCTTCTATTAAAGTGCATGATAAAGAATTTATCTCTTACATAAGTTCACAGGATATCGAGAAACAAGTGGCAAGAGTGGCTGCAGAAATCAACAGGGATTATAAAGAAAAAAAGCCTTTATTTATTGCTATACTTAATGGAGCGTTCATTTTTGCTGCGGATCTTTTTAAACATATTACCATCGAAGCTGAAATATGTTTTATTAAACTGGCATCTTATAAAGGTGTAAAATCTACGGGTAAAGTGATAACTGCCATCGGCCTGGATGTAGATCTTTATAACAGGGAGGTTATTATTGTAGAAGATATTGTTGATACCGGCAAAACACTCACACAATTTTTGCCCCAGCTTCAACATCACCACCCGGCATCATTAAAAATTGCTTCTCTTCTTCACAAGCCCGATGCAATGGTACACCCCATAAAAATTGATTATTTAGGATTTACAATTCCCGATAAATTTGTTATTGGTTATGGTCTTGATTACGATGGTTTGGGAAGAAACATTAAAGAGATCTATCAGTTGGTCTAAGCCTGCCCACCAACATTTTCAGCAGAGTTTGTGTCTTTCAAAAGAAGGCTATATCTTACAAAATAAACCGCCCTTTGTCAAAGGTAATTTTTACTATTTTCTTTTTAACCCTGGTTTGCCGCACTACTGCACAATACTACATCAGGGGCAATGTACAGGATGAAAAAAATCAACCAATACAGAACGTAAAGATTTACATGCCCGCCAGCCGTGCATTATATTACAGTGGAGTTACCGGGGGGTTTGGCATCCCAAGTTCTCATTTATATGACTCACTTATTTTGAGTGCTAATGGTTTTGAAACAAGGTCTCTCAAAATTAAAACTGATGTTTACCAGGTAATAACGCTTAAGGTTCAGTCCACTGCAATAAGTACTCAAAAGCAAAAACTTGTCTCAATCACTATGGGAAGTGAAGGACATATTTATCCTACTGCATGGTATAATAATGAAAGCTATAGTAATCTTATAGAGAATGATTTTATAAAAACAGGTAATAACCACAGCACTGGCTTAGCAATGCGTATTGATAAAGCATCTTACAGTAATGTCCGAAGGTTTATTAACCAGCAAAGTAAGGTGCCGCCTGATGCAGTGAGAATTGACGAAATGCTTAATTATTTCAATTTTAATTATAAAGAACCTTCCGGCAAAGACATTTTCAGAATTGAATCGCAGGTAACAGATTGCCCATGGAATAAAAATCACCAGTTATTATTTCTCAACCTTTCTGGGAAAAAGCTAAATCTTGACAACGTTCCTCCATCGAATTTTGTTTTTTTAATTGACGTTTCCGGCAGTATGGATCTTCCCAGCAGGCTTCCTTTGTTGAAAGAAGCTTTCCAATTACTGGTGAAATATCTCAGGCAAAAAGATACCGTTTCAATTGTGGTATATGGCGGTACAGTTGCCATCTGGCTGCAACCTACCAGCGGCGATCAAAAACAAAAGATTACCAAAGCAATAGAAGAACTCACCGCTTCCGGCGATACTCCCGGAGAAGCAGCAATAAGGTCAGCTTATAAACTGGCAGAAAACACTTTTATAAAGGGAGGAAATAATCGCATTATACTTGCAACTGACGGTGATTTTAATATTGGGCAAACCACTGAAAAAGAATTAGAAGAGTTGATTGCCAAAGAAAGACAGACAGGCGTTTACCTGACTTGCCTGGGTGTGGGAATGGGTAATTATAAAGATTCAAAAATTGAAGCACTTGCCAAGAAAGGAAATGGAAACTTTGCATACCTTGATGATATACGGGAGGCTGAAAAAGTGTTGGTAACAGAGTTTACACAAACATTGTATGCTATTGCAAACGATGTTTACATTTCAATACAGTTTAATCGTGATTTGGTAAAAGAATACCGGCTCATAGGATACGACAATAAAAGAAATGTACTGGCTGAAGCAGGATCTGAGCTTGAAGGAGGAGAGATTGGTGCAGCCACAGGCAACACAGCAATTTTTGAAATAAATCCTTCAGCTAAAGACACTTTGGAATCTATACATTTGAATATAGCCAATGTTGCATTACATTTCAGGTTGCCGAATGATACTACAGAGCATATTGTAAAATTTGATTGCCCGCAAAATTATGTTGCTTTCGATAGTGTATCTAAAAATCTGCAATTCGCAGCTGCAGTAACTATGTTTGGATTAAAATTAAGAGAGTCTCAGTATTTTCCAAATGTTGATTGGGAAACAATTAAAACTATTGCTTTATCATCATTAACGTCAGGCGATTATCTACAAAATGAATTTGTAGGTTTAGTTGATAAATGCAAAACAATTTATTACGAAAAGAAAAAGAAAAAGAAGAGGAAATGATTTTTTTT
>JBDTYU010000231.1:0-3516 GCA_040005535.1 Ginsengibacter sp.
CTTAATATTTCTCTTTAAGCATTGAAGCAACAATTTTATCAATTGGTAATGTAACACTCTCAGCAGAAAAATTGTTCCAGTCAATAAAACGAAAAGTTTCTATTTCAGTTTTTTCCCTGTAAATCTTCATTTGATCTTCATCAAAATCAAATTCTTTATTCCTTAGCGGTGCAGTTATAGGTTCCAGCGCTTTTACAAAGTAATAAATGGAAATGATTTGATCGCCGGGATGAAAGGCACTCATTTGAAAATAGTCGGTAGTATAAATATGGTCTTCAATTTTTACCTCAAGATTTATTTCTTCTTTGAATTCTCTTCTAAGGCAATCTCTTGTACCTTCCCCAGGCTCAAGTCCGCCGCCCGGAAATTTTGTATAATATTTACCTCTTATAAATTCATCACTCAGCAGCACCTGTTTTTTTTCGTTTAATAAAATACCATACACACGAATGTTGAACATCATCAACTTTTTAAATTTACCTCTCCTTTATAAACCAGTTCAGCAGGGCCACAAAGCCAGATATTTCTAAACTCCTTTTCACTTACTTTTTCAAATTCAACACTCAATCCACCACCACTTGTTTTAACCTCTACCCGGTTGAAGCCATTATCATTATGCGCAGAAATAAGTGCAGATGCAGTAACACCCGTACCACAACTTAACGTTTCATCTTCAACTCCACGCTCATAAGTACGCACATAAATCGTATCATCATCAAGTGTTTCTACAAAGTTTACATTGATGCCTTCTTCAGCAAACTCCTTGCTGTTACGAATTGTACGTCCTTCATGTACAACATCAACCTTCATTACATCTCCTACGTTTTTTACATAATGAGGAGAGCCTGTATCAAGAATATAATGGGTGTAAAAATATTCAACACCTTTTACATCATTCATTTTTAATCTTACTTCGCCGTTAAGATCAATCTCCGCTTCGTGTATGCCATCAGCGGCACTTAAATTATATTTTGTTTTTTTTATACCAAGCATCGATGCAAATTTCAGCATGCACCTTCCCCCGTTTCCACACAAAGACCCTTCGTTTCCGTTTGCATTGAAATATTTCATTTCAAAATCGAAGCCTGCTTTATTATTGAGCATCATAAGCCCATCTGCCCCGACACCAAAACGCCTGTTACACAAAAAATGTATTTGTTTAGTGGTCATGTTACCATACAAATTTTCCCGGTTATCGAGCAAAATAAAATCATTTCCCGTGCCCTGGTATTTATAAAATTCAATTTTCATTTTAGAGTTTTTCAGATATAATTTCCAATGTTTTTACAATAAGTTTTTCTATAGCAGCATTTGCGTCTGCACTAAAATTTTTATGAATACGGTTGGCAACAATAGCGCTTAATGAAACGCAGTTATGATGCAAAGCCTTTCCCAGCCCGTATATACCGGCTGTCTCCATCTCAAAATTAGCAATGCGATGATGTCCAAATTCAAAACCGGTAAGGCGTTCAATTAACTGAGGATGGGTAAGTCCCAGGCGAAGCACCCTGCCCTGCGGCCCATAAAATCCGGGACAGGTAACCGTTATACCCTGGTGATATCCCTCAACAAAATGTTTCATTAAAGACATTGCGGCACTTGCGATATAAGGGTAACTAAAACGGCTGTGCAATTGTGTTTGAGTAACAAATGAATGCAGCAATTGTTTTTCTTCTTCATTATTTTCATGCAGGTAAAAGTTCATTAAATTATCTATGCCCAGCCCATGCGTACTGGCCACAAAACTATCCACAGGTATATTCGCCTGTAAAGATCCTGATGTACCGATGCGGATTATATTTAACTGCTTTAATTCATTTTTTATTGTCCTTGAAGAGAAATCAATATTCACTAATGCATCTAATTCATTCAATACAATATCAATATTATCTGTACCAATTCCTGTACTTACAACAGATAAACGCTTTTTTCCTAACCAGCCCGTATGCGTTATAAATTCGCGGTGACCTAATTCAATGTCTACCTTATCAAAATATTTACTTACTTCTTTTACCCTTTCCGGGTCACCGACTGTTATAATATTTTCAGCAATTTCACCTGGCTTTGCATCGAGATGGTAGATGGCTCCGCGGCTGTTAATGATCAACTCCGACTCCGCTATTTGTTGCATAGATTTTTTAGAAATTTATATTTGTTGCGTATTCATTTTTGTGAATAGAACAATCGAAATTCGCATTTTACAAGTAAATACTCCAAAAAAAATTGTATTACTTTTGTGCGCTTGAAAAAGGTCCTGTGGCCGAGTGGTGAGGCAGAGCTCTGCAAAAGCTTCCACAGCGGTTCGAATCCGCTCGGGACCTCTTAATATTAAAAGTGTGCGTATAGTTTTGGGAACTAAGCCGGTTTTTCTTTGCCTTTATTTTGTCCTTTCTTTTGTACTAAATTTTCGCGTGTTTTCTCAAGCTGCGTCTTTGCGGCAAGGTCTTTTTGTATGATTTGATTTGTATAATTCCTGACGCTCTTTTTTATCTTTTCCAATGACTGTGGCAGCGTCAAATCAATCAGCATTTCAGGCCGATCTGATTTTTCAATCCCTTCCGTATTTAATATTTCAGTAAGTACAGTGCGCTTGTCTTTATACGGGAATTTTTCACTGAAAAAGTCCATCATCTCTTCAAAACTAAACACATCGCATAGTACGGAGAGATCAACATAATCCTTTTGTTCTTTCCGGCTACCGATGCTATCCAGTTTAAATGCGGCAATATCTTCAGGACTTGCGAGCCTGATACCATCTTCGATAATAGCAGGACGTATGAACTTTACAGCCCAGTTATATATGTCCACCTTTCTTTGCTCACGGTCATCCCGGTCCAAAGCTATCACGAAACTCAATTCATGTGGGCTATCACGGAGCAATTCCAAATGAGGATAATGATCGAGGAGTATCCGTTTTAAATCGGCAATATCAAAAGAGCCATTGGTAAAAAAATCAAGGTCTTCAGATTTCCGGTGACCAAATTGAAGTGCCAGGGCAGTTCCGCCGACTAAATAAAAATTTTGTAATTCAGGTAAAGTGGAGAGAGTCCTTAGCAGTTTCCAAAGGGGTTCGTCAATTGTTTTTGTGTAAAGCATATGACTTAAAATCTTGTAAGGGAATGGAAAGAAGTGTATGTGCCAGATACATAGCATCTTTTTGCAGATAGGCGTTATTGGTTACTATACGGGCACATTCCTTTTCTCCATAGAAAGAAAGAAACTTTAGTACGTCATCAAGCTTACCCCTGTCAAAAATCCTCGATACAATATTTACCTTGTCGGCTTGCAAATCCATCTTCTCTACATCAGTATCCCAGAAGGCATACTTAGGTATTGACGGTGTAGGCAGAACCTTTTCATTCATGCTTAAAGTTACGAATCTTCTTTAACGACTTTAGACATTTATATTTTGACATCATTGCACCTCTTATTATATTGCACTGTTTTTTCTTAAGGATGCCGGATTTAATAAAGTTGAATTTATTGTAATAGTCTTTCTTCACTCATAGTTTTAAG
>JBDTYU010000232.1:0-5697 GCA_040005535.1 Ginsengibacter sp.
ATGAAATACAATGTTTACGTAATCAACATTGAGCAATTAATGCGTTTGTAAATCAGGCAAGCAGCTTATCGGGCGGAGGAGAGAAAATATTTTTGAAAGGAGAAGAATAAAAGAATGAATCATTTGAAGATTTTACATCAGTTTTCAAACTTATTGAGGAAGTAAAAATATGATCGTTATGTTTTTCAACAGTGAAATATTTTGCAAGATGTACAGTAATGGTTTTGCCTGGTAAAGATGTTTCCTGCGAGTTATTTTGTTGCCAATTTTTAAGATCTTGTGCGTAACTATCTTCGGCTTCATCAGGAAGTGTGTAATAGAAAGTAATTCCATTAATTGTTGAAGTCTTTACGATGTCGTATAATTTTCCGTTTGCAAGAATTTCTTTTTTACCAATAAATTCAATCCCTTTAGTGCCTGACGAAAAAGCTGTGAGAGATTTTGCAGGGATATAATCTTCATCAGAATAATCATCAGCTTTTATTTTACAAAGTTGTATCTCACCCCAATAGAAAAAAAATAATCCAAAGGAATTAAACCCGAGTAAGAGAATTAAAAGTATGGAAATAAGTTTTTTGATATAGCTAATATATTAAATAAAATTATACTGCTAATTTACATAAACTACTTTATTCAGGAATAAGAAAGAATATTGTTTTGAATGAAATTATTAAACGGATTTAGAATTTATATTATATTGAAAGCTACTACGTGTTATCGTTTTAGATTTTTTTCATAATGTTCTATCCAATCCTTTACGCTTACTTTTTTTACAAGTTCTCCGATTAAGTCATAAGGAATATGCTCAGGTTTTTTAAAGCGAATGCAGCCTTTTCCCATATCTAATTTTGACCGGCTGTGTTTAGGATATTCATTTACAAACCACTTCAATAAATCAGGATCTGCATAAATACCCGTGTGGTATAAAGCAATAAAATTTTTTTGAGAAGCAATATTGATGAAACCCAATGGCAGCCGTGGATTGCAATGATAACCTGCCGGGTATATTTCGTGAGGCACTACATAGCCAAGCATTCCGTAGGCCATTGTTTCTTTGAATCCTTTTGGAAGATTTTTGACTACAATGTTTCGCAATTTTGTGACCGCTTCTTTTCTATCTGCAGGAAGTTCATCCAGGTATTGTTGTGGAGTTGTTGCTTTTGAAGTCATACAATCATTTGTATAAAAATAATTAATTCTAAAGTTAGCTGAATCTGTTATTAATTTTGTTTACTTAATTGTTTTTGTATCGCAAAGAACGCTAAGGCTACGCAAAGTTCGCAGAGTTTTTCTTTGCGTTCTTTGCGATCCATTGCGTTCTTTGCGATACTTAGGCTACTTCAAAAACTGATTCAGGACGTCAGCGCTTAAGATATAAATATCTTCATTACCATTGCCATAACCGGACAGACTTTTTTGCACATCTTCGAGTTTTACCATTTTACCAGGAGTAAATTTTACAAGTGATCTGCGGCTTGAAAAGAAGAAATATTTTTTATCGAAGGAAACAAAAGGAGAATAGTCTAACGCAACAGAATTTATTTTTGAGCCCATGTTTACAGCAGTTGTCCAATGGCCGCTCTTCTTTACAGAAATATATAAATCACCGCCGCCTATATCATCATTTCTTTTGTAAGATGAAAAAATAATATAATTTTCATCAGGATCAGTGAATGAATTGAAATCGTATCCTTTGGAATTAATTTCTTCACCCAAAGCTACCGGTGTGGCATAGACGCCATTTTTATAACCAGCAAAAAATATATCATCTTTTGAAGAATCGTTGTCTCTTGTAAAATATAAGTTGCCGTTCTTAGCTACTGATGCGTAGAATTCATCTTTCGCTGTATTAATAATCGCACCCATGTTTACAGGCCTTCCCCAATTAGTTTTGTTCTTCTCAATATACCAGATGTCAAAATCTTTGGCAGCTTTTCCTGTATCAGTCAATGGCCTGTTAGATGTAAAATATAATCGCTTTCCATCAGGAGAAAAGGCAGGCTCGAGGTCTCCGAATTTACCTGAGAACCATGCTATCACAGGTTTTGACCATAAATTGTTTACTTTCTTACAATATAAGATTGCATTGAATTGTGTACCGTACTGTAATGTGTAGAACAACTCATCATTAGAAGGTGAAATGGCCATATCGCGGTTTGATAATCCATCTGAAATAATAGCGGGACCAAAGATTGATGGTTCGTTATTTGCATGAAATTGAAGAGTGAAGTATTGCGCATATAAACCTGTACCTGCACACAGAATATAAAATAAAATGATAGCTTTCATAATGTTGCTGAGAAGGTAATAATTATTATAAAGTAATCTGACTGTTTAGGTAATTATATTAATCTTTAAACAACAGCAATATAAAATTTTACTGAGGCATTAAAATAACTGGTTGAAAAAAATGAATAACTAATCTCTCTTAAGTCAAGAAGAATCCTCATAGGCTTGCCGTTCATATGCCATTTACCAGTATAAACTTATAATTTCAATTCTATCTCAAACGTTTATCTATGGGAACCGTTTTAGAATCTGCTGGTCTCGTTTTATGCTTTGTAATAGCAGGCTTTATCGCCGGCCTTGTTATATGGCTGTTTCCGGGTCTTGTAACAGGCCTTGTCACTGGGTTTGTTGTAATTGGTTTGGTTACAGGTCTCGTTACCGGCTCTGTTACCACGGGTTTAGTAATCGGTTTTATAACAGGTCTTGTAATGGGCTTAGTAATGGGTATCGCTGGGTTTGTTGTAACTGGTTTGATTACGGGTCTCGTTACGGGTTGTGTGGTTATAGGTTTAGTAACAGGCTTAGGATGCACAGGCCTTCCCGCTTTATCAAAAGAAGGTAGTTTGTCATTTACTGATGGAGCTTTTGGAAAATCTTTTTTAAATATTGCCGAACCTTGTTTTGCAAGATCGGGCCTTGAATAAGTTTTTCTATAATCACCACGTTTAAATCTTGCATGTACAAAAACGGAAGTTGATCTGAACCCCGGCCTGTAATAATAATCACGCCATGAAGGATAGCGATAATATTTCCAGCGACGATAATGGCCATAATAATAATAGTCCCAGTGATAATGATATCCATAATAATAATGCCAGTAAGAAGGATTCCATGGCCGCCAGTATGATGGATAATAGCCCCATCGCCATGGTGAACGCCATACGATATAATTTGGAACGTAGATAAATCTTATGACATTCCAGGTTGCTATTTGAGAAGGAGAAGTGGGTTGGACTTCTATTTCCTGATTTAGCTCAGTTGCCGGAGAAGGTATGTAACCAGGATTCGGAGTGCCTGAACTGTTATCTGTTGTTTCATAGTTTGGTTCAACAATGTAATCTTTACCATAGAGATCTTCATCGCCAATCAATTGTATCTGTACCTGGCCGTCCTTATCTTTTTGTACTACAAAAACAGCTACATCCTGGTCTTCATTTTTGTTTACCGAAATCCTTAGGGCAATGTTATGTACATCTCCATCTTTATTGTCAACTACTTTAATATAATCTGTCTTATTATCACCATCAAGATCAAGATTGTTGATTTTATTATTTTCATCATTCAAAGATTTTTCAAAGCCTTCCAGCGTTTCAGATTCCTGGAAAATTTTTAAAACAGCATACAAATTGAGATTATCACCCGGCAGATCTAATTTTTCCTGCCCGGCTGAAACCTGCGTAAAACTGAACAGCCATAATGATAACAATAGTGCTAACAAAACAGTATGTTTCATAAAAAGTATTTATGTAAAAATAGTCAACGTTCTAATGAAAATAAATTTATGTTAGATTATCTGAGGTATTAAATTTTTCTGCCAAAGCTGTAATGGCTTATAAGAACATTCTGCCTTAGTCAATTTTTGTCATCTACGAAACTGTGACAATAACAATAAACCCAAATGATAAAAGCCTGAGCAATATTTTAATGGCTTACAAAATAAGAAACGAAAAATGCATTTAAAATTGCCGGAAGATTATCGTAATTTTTCAAATAAATTACTTCATTCTTTATTAATGATAATTTTTGCAGTATTTTTCCAAAACATTTCCCGTCCCTTTGCAGCCTTGTTTTCAATAACACTGTCTAAAATATAATCCACGGTGATTATATCTGTAATAAATAATAATTTTTAATTTTTAAATAACTGCTCATGAAAAAATCCACTTTTTTACTATGGTTAATATTTTTTATTGCAACTCCTTCCTATGTTTTTTCACAAGGCCGTCAAATCTCCGGCACAGTTACAAATGAAAATGGCCAACCCGTTCCGTTAGCGACGGTACAACAAAAGGGAACAAAAAATGCTGTTACAGCCAATGACAATGGAACATTTTCAATTAATGTAACCGGTAATAATGTTAAGCTGCTTATCTCTTCAGTTAATTATGGAAGCCGTGAGATAATCGTAGGCAATCAGTCAACTTACAACATTGAATTAAAAGATGCCGGCAATCTTTCTGAAGTGGTTGTAACAGCTCTTGGTATCAGAAGAGAGAAGAAAGCGCTGGGGTATTCTTCACAGGAAGTTAAGGGCGATGAACTTGTTGCTACCCGTCAAACAAATGTTGTAAATGCATTAAGAGGCAAGGTAGCCGGTGTGCAGATAAATAGCGGTGGCGGCGCACCGGGGCAGGGTTCCCGTATTATTATTCGCGGTGTAAAATCACTTGACGCCGGAAGAAATAACCAGCCATTGTTTGTAATAGATGGTGTACTGATTGATAATAGTACTAATACTGTTGATGATGCAGGAGAAATCAGGGGACTATCAAACAGAGCTTCAGATATTAATCCTGATGATATAGAAAGCATTTCTGTTTTACGCGGCGGTGCAGCCACAGCACTTTATGGGCAGGCAGGTTCAAATGGGGTGGTTATTATCACTACAAAATCTGCTAAGGTAGGTATCATGAAAGTAAGCTTTACCACTAGTTATGGAATTGATGAGGTCAATAAATTTCCGGATGTACAATTCAAATATACACAGGGTTTCGGCGGCGAATATGATTCAGTAAGCTTTTGGCCAAGCTGGGGACCTACAGTTGAAGCTGCGAGAACTACCGATCCTACACATCCTGATAAATTGTTTAATCACTATAAGCAGGGATATCAGCAAGGTAACCAGTTTAAGAGTAGCATCAATCTTTCAGGTGGAACTGAAAATGCATTGCTCACGTCTTCATTTTCTTATTTTAAACAAAACGGCACTATCCCTTTTTCCGATTATAAAAATATATCGGCACGGTTAGGTGGTCAATTCAAATTCGGCAATAAATTTAAATTTAATCCTTCCATATACTTTATCAATTCCGGAGGCTTGCGTGTAAATGCGGATCGCTTTAATGAAAGCCTTACTTACTGGTCGCCAAGGTGGAGTGTAAAAGATTATATAAAGCCTGATGGAACTATGAAAGCTTACCTGGCGGGAAATAACAATCCTATTTATGGAACATACAGCAATCGCTTTAAAGATGATGTGAACAGGGTTATAGGAAATGTTGCCATGACATATTCACCTTTTAGCTTTCTTGATATAGATTATAAATTAGGCATGGATTATTATGCTGATTTCAGGAGACATGCAGCACCAGGCCCTTTGGGCCTCGTTGATGAAATTGATCATGAAGATAATGAGCTGGGCTTTGTTGATGAATATCGCCTTAGCAATCGTATTCTCAATTCAATTGT
>JBDTYU010000233.1:0-10288 GCA_040005535.1 Ginsengibacter sp.
CAAAAAAACAATTTGAAGAAGTGCCCCGCATGATGAAGGCATTTGAATATTGGTTCGGCCCCTACCCTTTTTATGAAGATGGATATAAATTAGTTGATGCACCATACCTTGGCATGGAGCACCAGAGTGCGGTTGCTTATGGAAATGGCTACCAGAATGGATATCATGGTATGGATCTTTCAGGAACAGGCCAGGGCATGAAGTGGGATTTTATAATTGTTCATGAAAGCGGGCATGAATGGTTTGGCAATAATATTACCTCAAAAGACATTGCCGATAGCTGGATACATGAAGGATTTACCAATTATAGTGAAACACTTTTTACTGAATATTATTTTGGTAAAAAAGCTGCTACAGAATATGTTGTTGGGATAAGAAAAAATATTGAAAATAAAGTACCGGTAATTTCTTCTTATGGTGTTAACAACGATGGCCCTATAGATATTTATTACAAAGCTGGTAATATGATCCACGCTATTCGCCAGGTAATTAATAATGATGAAAAATTCAGGAGTATTTTAAGAGGTTTGAATAAAACATTTTATCACCAGACAGTTACTACAAAACAAATTGAAGATTTCATCAGTAAACGATCAGGTATAGATTTTTCAAAAGTATTTGATCAGTATTTAAGAACTATAAAAATTCCTACATTAGAATATAAAATCAACAGGGGTATGCTTTCTTATCGCTGGACAAATTGTGTTAAGGGATTTAATATGCCTGTAAAAATTGAAAATGAAAAAGGAAAACTCATGTTTATTAATCCGAAGGAAAAAATGCAACAATTAAAGATCAGCCTCACAAAATTAAAAGTGGATGAAAATTTTTATATAAATACGAATCAAATTAATTAAATATAATTTAGTGCCTTAAACCCGTATATGTCGCAGATACGAAGGCAAAGTATCATATCAACCGTTTTTGTTTATTCCGGCTTTTTAATTGGCTTTATTAATACTTACCTGTTTACAAGGCAGGGCTCGCCCTTTACCACTTCACAATATGGAATAACAGGGATTTTTATTGCTGTCGGTAACCTCATGTTTGCATTCGCTAACCTGGGCATGATCTCAACAGTTTATAAATTTTATCCTTACTACAATGACAATCTCACAAAAAAGAAAAATGATCTTTTAACCTGGGCGCTTGTTGTAAGCTTTATTGGATTTTGTTTTGTAATAATTGCAGGAATACTTTTTAAAGATCTCGTTATAAGAAAATTCACAGCCAATTCACCTGAATTCGTACAATATTATTTTTGGGTATTTCCATTCGGTTTTTCGCTTTTGTTATTTTCAATTCTTGAAGTGTTTGCATGGAACATTCGTAAATCAATATTCACTACATTTTTAAGAGAAGTACTTTTTCGTGGTCTTACAACAATCCTAATATTTTTTTTAAGCTTTAAGCTCATCAACAATTTTGATACATTCATTAAATTTTATGCATTCACTTATGGTATTGTTGCGGGAATACTGCTGGGTTATTTAATCTGGAAAAAAGAGTTACACATCAACTTCACTATTAGCAGGGTAACAAAAAAGTTTTATAAAAAAATAATTTCATTAGCATCACTCATGTATTTCGGCGGAACAATCCTTATGATAGCACAGTTTGTAGATACCCTGGTTATCATGTCAGTGCTGGGTACAGGATATGCAGGTATTTTCGCCCTGGGAAGCGTTGTTGCAGGCCTGGTTCAGGCGCCCCAAAGGGGTGCTGTTGCTGCATCTATACCTACTCTTTCCAAAGCATGGAAGGATAAAGATTATGATAAAATCAATCTTATTTACCAAAGATCAGGGATTAACCTGCTCATTGCATCGCTGGGAATTTTCTTAGTGATATGGCTCAATTATACGGATGCTGTAAAAACTTTCGGGCTTAAACCAGCTTACCTTCAATCGCAATGGATATTTTTCTTTTTAGGTTTGGCACGAATTATTGATTTGGGAACCGGGGTGAATGCGCAAATTATCGGCACTTCTGTTTTCTGGAGATTTGAACTCTTAAGCGGAATTATCTTATTCTTACTTATAACTCCATTAAGCTATTTATTAGTGAAGCATTTCGGCATTATAGGTGCTGGTTACTCGAATGTAGTATCATTTACTATTTACAATATTATACGCATCATTTTTTTACAGAAAAAATTCAATATGCACCCCTTTAGTAGAAAAACTATTTATTCAATAATGATTGCCATCCTATGCTTTTGTATATGCTATTATACTTTCAAAAACCTGCATGGTTTTTTTGCAATTGTTTTGAAAAGCTCAGTGTTTATAGCATTGTATGCCGGCGCTATTATTTATTTTGATCTTTCTCCCGATGTGTTGCCGGTATTGGACAGCATTAAAAGAAGAAGCAAAAAAAGACGGTTAAAATAAATTTAAAAAAATATTTTTCAGGCGGGATAAATGAAAACGCACAGTATGAGGAATATTGTGTTTATTTTTTTAAATTAAAAAGGGCCTTTTTCGGAGGCCCTTAAAATTATTGTAGGAAAATCTACTTGGAATCCATTTTCTTTTTGGAATCAGTAATCTTTTGAAGAGCATTAAGAGAACTTGTGGTGAAGGGATATTTCTCCAATGACATCTTATAGTATTTTTCCGAATTTGTAGTATCACCCGTATTGAGATAAAATTCGCCCATTGAATCATAAGGATTGCTTCCATCGGGATACATCGAAACATATTTCTCTAAATTTTGTTTAGCCATAGCATTATCCTTTTTTTCCAGCATATAATAATACCCAATGGTATTATACATTGATGGCTCGTTAGGAAATTTTTTAATATATTCCTGGGCTGCGGCAAAACGTTCATCGGGCGTAGCCCGGGATTGTACATAAATACTGCCTAACATTGCGCCGTCAGGAAACATTGTATGAAGTTTAGCCCAAGTGTCCCTCCTGCTTTCTGCGGTAGACTTTTCATCAAGTGTTGAAGCAAATAATTTCTCTCCCTCAGTTTTGTTTGCTGCACTTTTCATCGCTTTTTGAGAATAGGCTTTTCGGGATTCTCCTCTTGTAAGGTTTGACATAAAAACAAGAGCGACTGTAAAATCAGGGTCGAGTTTTAATGCTTCAGAAAAATCCGCATACGACCTTTCAAACTCAGCATTCAAGTAATGAGCCGCGCCTTTCTCCGCCAGGCTTTTTGCGGCTTTGGACTTAGTAGTCCAGGTCATTTTTTGTGTAATACCCGGAGTTGTAAATAATAATAAAATGAGCATGCTCAAAATACCAACAACAAATTTTCTCATGAGAAATTTTTTTAGTTTATGAATAATAAATACCAGATACGAAAAAGGTGTAAAAAATTTGTTAGCAGTTGTGGCAGGAGAAGTAATTAACAAGATAAGTATTTTTATTCTATATCCCTGCGACTTTAATATTAAACAATCAAAGTAAATTGCTTTTTATGTTCCAAATTCATGATTGCTGGAGGGGACATTAGTATCTACCTCCATATTTTATACAGAGAGATAAAGATGATGGTTTTTTATGCAAGCATATTATCCCAATAGATTATTGTTAACCCGCGTAACAATAAGCGCATCCATGCTCCTGAGCTCTGCCTACAGCCCAAACACCTGATGGAACAATTTGTATGCCCGGTAATATTCCGGAAACCCAGTCCTTTTTTACCGTTGCAGCATCCAGGTTCATTTTCTGCGCAGCCACTGCACTAAACACAGTGAGCGCCATATCGCATACGCAAAACATTACACCGGTTGCCTGCAATTCATTAATGCCGATTGCTACTTCTCCCACTCCGGGTATTTTAAAGTCTCCGGGTTTAGGTTGCCAGAACATGTTACGAACTGAAGGAGCTTTTGTAACGGAATCATCAACTTTAAAAAGCTCACCGAATTTATACTTTTCCCAAAGGCGATTTTCCATTGCATAAGGAATACCATCGTGGCGTAAAATAACAACTACTCCGTTCTCTTTTTCAGGAGTGCCGGTTGCAGCATTCGTTAACAAAAAAACTTTTGGCCACGCAAAAGGCATCATATCATTTGGCTTGGTTACGTCGAATACCATTCGGTGCTTTCCTTTTACCTTATTAAACCATGCATCAGCATCACCCGGATCGTTTTCGTTATCCAATGCTGATGCCTTTAATGAAAGCGGAGGAGCAAGCATAGTTAAGCTTAATGCGGCAGCACCAGTGGCAACCTGTTTTAAAAAATCGCGGCGCTCACTTGTGGGGCTTGAAATGTTTTTTTTCATGTCAAAAATTTTAAGATGAATAATGGTGGCTTCAGAAATGAAAAATTACAATTTTTTTATTTTTTTCTATAATTTTTTATCATAATCTTTAGCGCTTGCGATCTTATTTAGAAATGCTGCTTATGTATTGACTTGAGATATATTTTCGAAGAATATTCCTTATATCATTTCAACGGATTCTTGCAGCTTCATACAAACGAAAATCAAAATAAAAGGTTGTCTCAAATTGAGACAACCTTTTATTTTGGCTATGCCTTACCGTTAGTTATACTAGCTTCCGCCTGTCTTTACCCTGTTCTGCTCATCTGAAGCGCCACCTGTTTTTCTACGTTGCTGATTTTGCAATGGTTTACCAAACCGATATGAGAATGTAAGCGATGCGGTTCTGTTGTCATGACGATTTTTTATAAAAACATCAATATCCTGGTATCTCACATTTCCGGTAAAATTTTGAGAGGCAAAAATATCCCTGATGCCCAACTTAAGTGTTCCTTTATTTTTAAGAACTTCTTTTTGCAAACCTGCATCAAGTCTCCACAATGGATCTATTACTATCTGGCTTTCTATACCTCTCGACCTGTAAAAGCCACTTACTTCAGCACTCCATCCTTTTTTAAATTTTACCTGATTACTGATGTTTGCAAAAAAGATTGTGGTATTCACGTTCAAATATCCACCGTCAAGCGCACCTTTATAATTATCATGAACTACATTACTATAAATATTTGTGGTCAGGAATTTGGTAACAGGAAAATAAGCGCTTACCGCCAGCCCCATATCTGTTTTGGACGCAATATTTTCTTTGGTTTGAAATGTTTTTCTTTCTGCGGTAATTTGTTTCAGCACATCAGTAAACAGGTTATTTGTTTTACTGTAATTGACTGTTGTAGTTAAGAAGCCATTGTAAGTATGCGATAATTCTATATTATCAGTAAACTGTGGCTGAAGCAATGTATTACCTACTTCATAAGTGTATTCATCAAGAAAATAATAAAATGGATTTAAATCCTGGTAAGCAGGGCGATCAATTCTACGGCCATAATTTATCGAAAAAGTATTTTTCTTATTGGCTTCGTAACTGGCATAAACAGTAGGAAAAAGATTTACGTAATTTTTAGTGAACGATGAATCAGGACGGGTTGAATTGCCAGCCTGGTGACCTTGTGCATTTGTATTTTCGGCACGTAGCCCTGCCTGCACACCCCACTTTTTTATTTGCCTGCTATAATTAATGTAAGCTGCATTGATATTTTCTTTATAAATAAAATGATTAGTTTTTCCTTCATCAGTTACATAACCCGACGAAGTGTTGTTTTGATATAATGCATCATTATCAGTGGTAACATAACTGCTCTTCAAACCGGCTTCAATTTTCGCTGTTTTTTTAAGCGGAAATGTAAAATCTGTTTTAGCTGAATAAATATTTACTGTTGCCGGTAAGGTGCCTTTCAACTGGCCATCAGGACGGCGCTTACTGTAATCAGGATTTAGATAACTGTTTTCAAAAAATTGATTTTTAGCCTGGTAATAGGTAAGATAATCGAGGTCAACTGTAAATTCTTTTCCTGTAGAATCAAATGAATGGCGAAGATTAAAATTCGCTGCAAAATTATTTGACTTGCCCTTATTGGAATTATGAGCAACAACAATAGAATCTATAACGCCATCCGAACTTTTTAAAAGAGTTGTATTTATTCCCGGGTTAAGGGATGGATTAATAAATCCTGAAAGAACAATGCCGGCAGTTGTTTTTTTATTTGCATAAAAATCCATTCCCATTTTTACATTGTGCTCCTGTGAACTATGTGTCATATTGGATTGCTGGTCAAATATAGTTTCTAAATTTTTGGTAACTGTATTTCTGAAATTTCTAAGAATATATAAATCTTCATACCCTTTCCAGTAAGAATAACTATAATTACCAAATAGATTTACTTTTCCTGTACGGTAGTTAAGATTGATGCTGTTATTGGTTTTAGTGAATTTTCCCTGGATAATGCTTGTGCTAAGATTACCATTTAGACCTTTTAATTTATTTTTTTTTGTTTTGATATTAATTATACCGGAATTACCCGCTGCATCATATTTCGCTGAAGGGTTAGTCATAATTTCAATCTGGTCGATAACAGACGATGGCATATTTTTTAAAACGTTTGCCAGTTCCTGCCCGGTCAGGTAAGAAGGTTTTCCATCCATCATAATCAAAACGCCTTGCTTGCCTTTCAAACTTATATTTCCATCCTTATCAACAGTAACTCCGGGAGATTTTTCGAGCACTTCCAATGCTGTTGTTCCTGCATTAGTTATTGCCGCATCTACATTAATTACCGTCCGGTCAATTTTTCTTTCAATGAATGGCTTCTTTGCAGAAACTGTAACTCCCTTTAAAGTTTTTACATCATTTGATAGTTTCAAAATACCGGTAGCTACTGTAACATTATCATTAATTTCCAATATCGGACTATAGATTTGCAAATGTCCGGTGGATGTTGCCAGTATATAATACTTTCCAAATGGAACATGTTCAAATAAGAACTTACCATTTTTATCTGTAAGATTTATTTTTAAAAGCGATGAATCTTTAGCTTTAAAAAGCGATACAGTAGCTGCGTCTATTATCTTCTGATCGCCTCCATCAGCAACGGTTCCTGAAATACTTCCCTCATTATCCTGAGCGCTAAGTAATTTTGAGAAAAATAAAATAAATACGATAAAAGTTAATCTAATCATGATTTTTTGTTTAAATACTATGTTTACAATATTACATAACAAAACTAAGTACTTTGTTTTGCATAGTACATTATAATACATGGAAGGCGTAAAATCTTTATGATTGGTGATTAGAATTATTAGAACGGCAAATAAGAATAAAGGTTACATAAAGATTTCGCTATATTAAAGCCGAAAATCGTGTACACATAACCGTTAGTATAACGCTAAGTAATATGCTGTAATGCCGAAATTTTAAAACGATACGTATAAAATTAAGCAGGAATAGAAATCTTGTTTACAATTATATTTTTAGACAGCAATATTTCTTCTTTTAAATATTACTATTCCAAGTAAACCTGCAATAACAAATCCAAATGAAATTAATTCTGCCTGTGTAGGATGGAGGCCGAGTATGGAATATGTTGAATTAACCCGAATGGTTTCTATAAAAAACCGTTCAATTCCATTTAGAATAAGATAGATAGAAAACATGATACCGGGTATTTTTATTCTTCTTCTTATGAGCCAAAGAAAAAGAAATAATAATCCACAAATAACAGTTTCATAAAGGGATGTTGGAAATACCGGCTGCGGTAATGCCCGGCAATATTTGCCATCGCAATCACTTAATAAAATTCCATCTTCATTTACATTATGAGGAAAGGTATATGCAAATATCCAGTTAGGTAAAAAATCAGGCCCTTTAAAACTTTTATGCTGAACTTTATCCAGAGATTCGGCATGCCGGTCTGTAACATTTGCAAGATTGCCTGCAGGATCTGTAACAGAGCCGTTTAAAAAGTACGTGCCGTACTGTTGCAATTTTTCCTGGAACTGTTGAGGTGTCGCTGCAACTACATGCCCCGGTGTATCACTTATATAGGCACTGTTGAATATTCCCCAGTCCCCGTCGCCCGAAACCTGGCAACCAATGCGCCCGACAGCATAAGCTATCATGAGAGCAGGTGCCGCAGCATCAGTAAGATGAAGGAGATTAATTCCTTTCTTATGAGCATAGATACAGATAGCAATGGCAGCACAAATAAGCCCACCATAAAATGTAAGCCCGCTTGGTGACAATAAATTGCCTAAAGGATTTTGTATGAACCTATCCCAATTTTCAAGATTATCGAAAAGTTTAGCGCCAAGAATTCCGAATACTAAAGCAAAAATAACCATATCGCCTACTCTATCGTGGGGCCATACCCTTATTATCCGTTTTTCCGGTTTAGCAAGTTTTTGTTTTTCTTTTTCCCGGTATTTAAAAAAGATCAGTAAAGCAGCAAGGATAATTCCTCCGGCCCAACTTCCCGATGAAGAAAAAATATAATCCTGAAGATCTAACCCTTGTGACCGGCTTGCAATGAATACTCCGACAAGCTTGTAACCAAAAATAAATCCTACTACTCCATTAATTAAAAGATCAAAGAAAGACGCTGGTTTTCCTGCAGTGATATTTTCTTCACGGGGTTGCAAAAGCCCTAATTTCTCCCGTCGCTTAAGTTCCTGTGTAAAAAAATAAGCGGCTGCTATAAAAGCGAGTGCAACAAAAATTCCGAAAGTATAAAAGATTTTAAAAGCATCTATTTTCCACCCAAACCAATCATTAATAGCATAATATAAATTGGGATACATAGCAGCCGTTTAATTTAGGCAAAGGATTTTTAGTAATAAAAGATACAGGTTTAGCAATATTCTTCAAATGCAGCAGAAAGATTATTTGCAATCATTTGTGCAGACCTTCCTTCAATACTGTGCCTTTCAATAAAATGGACAAGTTTGCCATTTTTAAATAAAGCAATTGATGGTGAAGATGGTGGATAGGGAAGTAAATGTTTGCGAATTTTATTCACAGCCTCAATATCAAAACCAGCAAAGCTTGTAGTTAAGCGATCTGGTTTCTTAGAACTATTTTCAACTGCAAGTATAACGCCGGGCCGGGCTGTGCCTGCAGAGCAACCACATACTGAATTAATCATTACTAAAGTAGTCCCTTCCTCATTTACTGCATCATCAACCTCATCATTTGTCATTAATTCAGTAAACCCATTTTCAGTTAATTCCTCTTTCATGGGAATTACAATTTCTTTTGGATACATAATTCAAATTTTAGAGTGCAAATTTACTGCACTTACCTGTTATAAAAACATTGTTTTTAAAAACGTTTGTGAAATTTCGTCGTATAAAAAAAACTATTAAGACACAATGTCTCAAAAAAATTATATAAATGACATAAAAAGATAAATGGTATTTATTTTGATCAGGTAAGTCAAAATAAAAATAAAAGTTATGACATACGTAAAATTTAACCAGCCGGCGATGAAAACTTTAGACAGTTTTCTTAATAACATTTTAGATGAAACGCCTTCATCCGACAGATATCGGGATCAAAGCAACAATTTTAATTTTCCTCAGGTAAATATTTCCGAAACAAAAGATCTATATGACTTGGAATTTAATGTTCCCGGAAGAAATAAAGAGGATTTTAAAATAACAGTTGATAAAAACATTCTTACAATTGCCTTTGATAAAAAAGAAGAAAGTAAAGATGAAAACAAAAAGCAGATTAAGAAAGAATTCAGTTTGCAGTCTTTTAAAAGATCTTTCACTTTAGATGAAAAGATTGTTTCTGAAAATATTGCTGCAAAGTATGAAAATGGATTGCTTGTATTAAGTCTTCCTAAAAAAGAAGAAGTAAAAGTTGAAGCGAAACAAATTTCAGTTAACTAAGTAATTAAGATTTATTAGTAAATATTAATTGGTCGAAGCTTTCTCATTTTTGGGGAGGCTTTTTTATTTATAAGCTTTGTTAATAAGATGACAATAATGTGATGTTGATATTCGTTTGGTTTGATAGTTGAACTACCTAATCAAACTTAAAACTTTTACTTTATGAAAAATAAATTACTGCTAAAAATAGTATTTTCCGCTTTAATGATACTTCTCACCGGAGTATCTTATCAGGCTAAAGCACAGATTGTTATTCGTAAGACAGAAAAAAAATCTAAGAGTGGCATTTTTTTCCCAAAAAAGAAAACACATTACCCTGTAGTTATAAGAAATGAAAACAGATTACCCCCGGGCCAGGAAAAGAAAATTTATGGTGAAAGAAGTGCTAAAAGATTTGCGCCAGGTCAAAGAAAAAAAGCCTATAATAAAAACGGAAAGCACTGGAAGCATCATGATGATTGAAACTACACTAATATTTTTTTTATGCGGCCTCTTCAAATTTTTAAGAGGTTTTTTTTTATTTATATCCTAAAATTTTAAGCATGCTTTGAGCGCTTTGTTCCTTTGCATATAGCCAATCAATCAACTTCCCGTTTTTAT
>JBDTYU010000234.1:0-20940 GCA_040005535.1 Ginsengibacter sp.
CCGCAATTTTCCAAAACGTTTGGATGAACCATACCACACCCTAAAATTTCAACCCAGCCTGTATGCTTACAAACATTACAGCCTGCGCCCCCGCAGATAAGGCAAGTAATATCCATTTCTGCGCTTGGCTCTGTAAAAGGAAAATAGGATGGACGAAAGCGGATTTTAATTTCTTTTCCAAACATTTCGTTTACAAAAAAATAAAGTGTCTGCTTGAGATCTGCAAATGAAACATCATCGGCTATATACAATCCTTCCACCTGGTGAAAAAAACAATGAGCCCTTGCACTAATAGTTTCATTGCGGTATACACGACCCGGGCAAATAATCCTTATTGGTAATTTTCCTTTTTCCATTTCACGTACCTGAACATTACTGGTATGGGTTCGCAACATCCAGTCAGGGTTTTGTGAAACATAAAATGTATCCTGCATATCCCGTGCAGGATGATCTGCAGGTAAATTAAGCGCTGTAAAATTATGCCAGTCATCTTCTATTTCAGGGCCTTCTGCAACGGCAAAACCTAAACGCTGAAAGATTGAAATAATTTTATTCTTTACAATACTTATAGGATGCCTGCTACCCATTGGCAATGCATCTCCGGGTAACGTCAAGTCAATTTCATTATCAGCTGGTTGGTGGGTTTTTTCTGTGGTCTTTGATAATTCTTCATACCTTTTTTCTGCCAATAATTTCAAATCGTTCAGCACTTGTCCAATTTCTTTTCTGTTTTCAGGGGAAACATTTTTCATTTCTCCCATTAAAGATTTTATCAATCCTTTAGTACCAAGAAATCGTATGCGAAATGCTTCACCAGGATTTTTATCAGTTGTTGAAAAGTTTTTTATTTCTTCTTTTGAATGCTCTACCTGTTGCAACAGATTGTTCATAATTACAAAAGTAAGCCAATCCCTTATTTAAAAAGTTTATTGACTTTGTCATCAAAAATAAATTTATGGTATACTTTATTTGTGCCTTTAATCTTTTAGGTTTGTGCAAAATGAATGATTGATGTATGACCTGCACGAATTTTTATCACCTGTAAATTTCGCCTCTTTAAATGATGATAAAGAATATAATGATAGCCAGCTTGCTAATTATATAAAAGTGTATGCAGATAACCTTCCGGATTTGACAGGGATTAGTATTGTAATAGTTGGGATAAATGAATTTCGGGGAGATGGTTTTGTTGCTGAAGAAAATGCTGCAGATGCTGTGCGCAAACAATTATATCAATTGCATTACTGGCATAAAGAGGTTACCATTGCCGATATTGGAAATATAAAATGTGGTGCTTCACTTACTGACAGTTATGCGGCAGTAAAAACAGTCGTTAGTGAATTGCTAAGAATGAATAAAACGATCATTATTATTGGTGGCTCACACGACATTACATTGGCTCAATATTATGCTTATAAAGATCTCAAAAAAGTTATTGAGGCTACAGTTATTGACGCAACTATTGATCTTAAAAGTGATTCGTCGGCAAGAAGCCAGAACTTTTTGATGGAGATGCTTACCAGTGAACCCAATATGATAAAGCATTACAATCATATTGGCTTTCAAAGTTATTTTGTACATCCGCGTATGCTGGAAACAATGGACAAGCTTCGCTTTGATTGCTACCGTGTGGGCACTGCAAAAGAGCAACTTGAAGAAATGGAACCGGTAATAAGAAATTCTAATATGCTGAGTTTTGATATTGCCGCTATAAAACACAGCGATGCACCCGCAGTCAATTGCAGCCCGAATGGTTTTACAGGAGAAGAAGCGTGTAGCCTTGCCCGTTATGCAGGATTAAGTCCGCAACTTTCATCAATTGGTATATATGGCTACAATCCTAAACAGGATGTTAAAAACTTAACTGCATTGCAAATTGCCCAGATGATGTGGTACTTTATTGATGGTAGAAGCAGGAGCTATCATGAAGCACAATTAAGCGAAAGACAAAATTTCAATGAATATCACACAGCCTTTGCAGAGGTAGATACGATTTTTATCCAAAGCAAAAAAACGGGGAGATGGTGGATGCAATTGCCTGATAAAAGACTTATTGCATGCAGCTATAGTGACTATTTACTTGCAAGCAAAAACGAGATTCCCGAACGATGGCTGAGAGCCCAGGAAAGAGAGGCGTAAACAGGACAAGGATATTGAATACGGTCGGTGGTCATTCGTCGATTATTGGTTAACGGTTGTCATTTTTTTTAACACTTTCCCATAGACATTCATTAATAATTTAGCAGTATTATCATGGTTCATTTTCAATATACTCAATATCTTCTTGCACTTGCAGCAATACCTGTAATGCTATTACTTTATTTTTTGCTGGTGCGCTGGAAAAAAAAAGCTGCCAAAAAAATTGGTGATCCTTCACTTGTCCGCCAATTGACTAAAGGATTTTCTTCTAGGAAGTTTAACGTGAAGCTTATTCTTTTTTTAGCAGGCTTTGGATTGTGTGTATTGGGTGTTGCCGGACTTGTAAAACCCGATGGTACTCAAAAAGTAAATCGCAAAGGAATTGATGTAATGATAGCTCTTGATGTGAGCAAAAGCATGTTGGCGCAGGATATTAAGCCGAGCAGGCTGGAGCGTGCAAAACAGGTGATAACAAAGATCATTGATAATTTACCTGATGATAAAATAGGTCTCGTAATTTTTGCAGGACGTGCATACCTGCAAATGCCTATGACTATTGACCATGCTGCAGCAAAAATGTACCTGTCATCAGCGTCGCCTGATGATGTTCCCACACAGGGAACTATAATAAGCCAGGCTCTAAAAATGAGTTATGCAGCTTTTAATCCTAAAGAAAAAACTTATAAAGCAATCGTATTAATAAGTGATGGCGAAGATCACGATGAGAATGCAATAAAAATTGCGAAACAGCTAGGACAGGGAGGCATCATGGTAAATACAGTTGGTATCGGGTCTCCGCAAGGGTCGCCTATTTTAGATCCCGAAACCAATTCCGATAAAGTTGATGAAAAAGGAAACGTGGTAATCACGAAATTGAATGAGCAGGAATTAGCCAACATTGCTAAAAATGGAAACGGGCTATACCAGTTGTATACATCTACCAATGAAGTAGCCAACAATATAAAAATCAAATTATCAGGTATAAGCCAGTCCACACTCAGTGACAGTTCTTTCGATGCTTTTAAACAATACTTTCAATATTTTTTAGGTGTTGCATTTCTCCTTTTACTAATTGAATTTTTTATTTCCGAAAGAAGAAAACTGAATCTAAAATTTTTCGCTCCCTTGTTGTTTTTCCTTTGCATAAATAATTCTTCATTTGCTCAAAGTGCCAAAGATGAAATCATCAAAGGAAATAAAGCTTATAAAAAAAGTGATTTTACAGGCGCTGAAAATTCTTACCGGGATGCCCTGAAAATTGCTGATAATAACACTACTGCAAATTACAATCTTGGTAATACTCTTTATAAAAAAGATAATACAGATGCGGCGGTACAGGCTTATGATAATACAATACAAAACAGTACGGATAATGTTATCAAAGAGAAAGCTTATTATAATAAGGGAGTTGCATATCAAAAAGCAAAAAAGCTTCCTGAATGTATTAATGCCTATGAAAATGCATTGATGCTTAGTCCGCAGGATGAAGATGCAAGGCAAAATCTTCAGCGTGCTTTGAGGGAACAGAAGCAACAGGAAGATAAGAAAGATAAAAAACAACAGAATAAAAACGATCAAAAGAAAAAAGATCAGCAAAATAAAAAGGATCCGCAAAAACAAAATAATGAACCAAAGCCACAGCCTTCAAAAATATCGAAGCAGGATGCTGAAGAAAAATTAAAATCGCTTCTTGAAAATGAAAAAGCCCTCCAGGATAAATTGCATAAAATAAAAGGAGCTGCTTCGCCTGACAAGCCTGAAAAAGACTGGTGAAAAATCTAACCCACTTTTACACGTATTTTTGCTTCAACAATTTTTAGTTTATGGAACTCTATGCAGAATCTTTAATTAAATACAAAAGACTTGCAACGCTTGAGGTGAAAGTAGGTGATTTGTTGTTGGGAAATTATAATCCTATCCGTATTCAAACTATGACCACTACGGATACAATGAACACAAAAGCGACCGTCGAGCAGAGTATTCGGTGTATTGAAGCAGGAGCAGAACTGGTACGTATTACAGCGCCTTCAAAAAATGAAGCTGAAAATTTACTGAACATAAAAAATGAGTTGCGTAAAAGCGGCTATACGACACCGTTAGTTGCCGATATTCATTTTACACCTAATGCAGCAGAGATAGCCGCACGCATCGTAGAGAAAGTACGAGTAAATCCCGGTAACTATGTTGATAAGAAAAAATTTGAACTCATTGAATATTCCGATGCAGATTATCTGGAGGAAATTGAAAGAATAAGAAATCGGTTTACCCCACTTGTAAAAATTTGTAAAGAATATGGTACCGCTATGCGCATAGGAACTAATCATGGTTCTTTAAGCGACAGAATCATGAGCCGTTACGGTGATACGCCCATTGGCATGGTGGAAAGCGCCATGGAATTTTTACGGATTGCAGAAAGTGAAAATTATTACAACATTGTGTTGAGTATGAAAAGCAGTAACCCTCAGGTAATGATACAAGCTTACCGGTTGCTCATCGAAAATATGTATGCTGAACTGGGGCATTGTTATCCCTTGCATCTTGGTGTTACAGAAGCAGGGGACGGTGAGGATGGAAGAATAAAATCTGCAATTGGTATTGGAACTTTACTTGAAGATGGTATTGGCGATACCATTCGTGTTTCATTAACGGAAGATCCTGAATTTGAAATACCTGTATGTAAGGATATAGTGAAAAGATATGTTGATGTGAAAAATAATATCATACCTCCAATTAAAAATTCTTCTTTGTCTTTTCTTAATAAAAAGGCAGGAACAAGGTCTTCGTTAGAAATACAAAATATTGGGGGAAAACATGTGCCTGTTGTAGTTGCTGATTTCAGTAAAAAAATAAAAATCACTTCACAAGACCTGGAAGATACCGGCTATAAATATGATGAACTTACTGATAAATGGAACATAGGCGACATGGCTGCAGATTATATTTTTTGCGCTAATACAATCGTTGATTTTGCATTACCGGCAACATTAAAAGTCATTAATTATTATGATGCATGGAAACAATTTTCAGATAAAGAAAAATGTATACCCATTTTTAATGAGCAGCAATATTCGGATGATACTATTTTGAAATCACAAAGCCTGAATTTTGTGATGGTCGATTGTTATTCCGAAGAATATTCTTCATTCGATAGAAAAAATTTTTTTGAAAAAATAAAGCATGACTCTACTGTTGCCCTTTGCCTGAGCTCGACCAATAAGAATGCCATGCAAAGCATTCGCAGGATGTTTATTGAACTGGAAGAAAACGATATTAAAAATCCCGCAATTATTATTTGCGACAGCAATGATGATACCATGGATGAAAGCCTTGTTCATTATGCAATTGAAACTGGCGCTTTGCTCATTGATGGATTTGGAAATGGAATTTGTATAGGCTATCACTACAATGATATAAATAAACAGCCCGATTATAAATTGATGAACTCCATATCATTTGGAATATTGCAGGCCACACGTACAAGAATATCAAAAACAGAATACATTAGTTGTCCAAGCTGTGGAAGAACTTTATTTGACCTGCAGGAAACTACGGCAAAAATAAGATCGGTCACTCATCACCTAAAAGGCGTGAAGATTGCTATAATGGGCTGCATCGTAAATGGTCCCGGAGAGATGGCTGATGCTGACTTTGGATACGTAGGCAGCGGTCCCGGGAAAATAACGTTATATAAAGGAAAAGAAGTTATTAAGAAATCTGTGCCGGAAGATATTGCTGTAGAAGAGCTTATCAATCTTTTAAAAGAAAGTGCGGCTTGGGTTGAGCCGGTATTAATAATCGTATAAAAATCCAGTGAATTTTGAAGACTCAACCTTGAAAACTTTTTTATCTCAAAATATATAAATGCAAACTGATTTTTTGATAATAGGCAGTGGAATAGCAGGACTTACATATGCGTTGAAAGTTGCGCAGGATTGCCCGGATAAAATGATAACGATACTTACCAAAACATTTAGCGATGAAACAAATACCAAATATGCTCAGGGAGGTGTTGCAGGGGTTACTGATTTTGACAATGATAGTTTTGATAAACATATTCAAGACACAATTATAGCCGGGGATGGATTGTGCGATCCAAAAATTGTGGAAATAGTTGTAAAAGAAGGTGTGGAAAGAATAAAAGAAATCATAAACTGGGGAGCTCATTTTGATAAAGAGCATTCAGGGGAATATGCACTGGGTAAAGAAGGAGGTCATAGTGAATTTCGCATACTTCATCATAAAGATGTCACGGGGAAAGAAATAGAAAATACATTACTGGCAGCTATCGGTTTAAAAACTAATATTAATTTAGTAAGTCATTGTTTTGTTGTTGATATTATTACACAGCATCACCTTGGTTATCTCGTTACAAAATCAACTCCCGATATTGAATGTTTTGGGGTGTATGTGCTGAACATGCAGACCAACAAAATTGAAAAAATTATCTCAAAAATTACATTGTTTGCCACCGGTGGAAATGGCCAGGTATATCGTACAACCACTAATCCTTCTATTGCAACCGGGGATGGTGTAGCTATGATGTACAGGGCAAAGGGAAGAATAGAGAATATGGAATTTATCCAGTTTCATCCAACAGCTTTATATGAGGCCGGTGTAAGTGGTCAGGCTTTTTTAATTACCGAAGCAGTACGTGGTGATGGTGCCATTTTACGAAATCACGACGGCCAGGCTTTTATGGAAAAGTATGATAAAAGAAAAGATCTTGCTCCCCGTGATATCGTTGCCAGGGCCATTGACAGTGAAATGAAGATTAACGGTACTGAACATGTTTTTTTGGATTGCACTAAAATGGATATGGAAAAATTTCTTCAACATTTTCCTAATATTACTGAAAAGTGTGAATCAATTGGTATAGATGTTTCCAGGCAATTTATTCCAGTTGCCCCTGCAGCACATTATAGTTGCGGCGGCATAAAAACTGATGAATGGGGAAGGTCTTCCATCAGAAATTTATATGCATGCGGCGAATGTGCCAGCACTGGTCTTCATGGAGCCAACAGGCTTGCAAGCAATTCTCTTTTAGAAGCCATGGTTTTTGCCCACAGATGTTATTTAAATGCTGTTGATAAAATAAATTTTGTTGAATTTAATGAAACCATTCCCGATTGGGATGCAAAAGGAACTACTGCTCCTAAAGAAATGATTCTCATAACGCAAAGCTTAAAGGAATTACAATTAGTTATGACAGATTATGTAGGAATTGTTCGTGCCAATGTAAGACTTGAAAGAGCCATGAAGCGGCTTGATTTGCTGCATGATGAAACTGAACATTTTTATCAGACAACTTACGTATCACCACAACTTTGCGAGCTGAGAAACCTTATTACCGTGGGGTATTTAATTGTAAAAGAAGCGCAGTTACGCCATGAAAGCAGGGGCCTTCATTACAATACTGATTATCCTTTCAAAGATGAAATTGTGCAGAATATTGTTTTATAATATTGCATATGCAACAATAACAAGAAACCGAAAAAAGCTAATTTAATACACTCGCTTCCTTTTCGGTTTTAATATTTTTTTGCTCTTTTATTTTTGCCCAGCCGCCAAAAACATTTCGAAGATTATGGTAACCCTGTTTTTTCAAAAGAGAGGATGCTATCACACTTCTATAGCCGCCTGCACAATGAACATAAATATTTTGGTTTTCCTCAAGTCGTGCAATTTGCGCAATGTCAGTCATAGTGCTAAGGGGAATGTTCATCGCATCTTTTACATGTCCTTCCGCAAATTCGTTTTCATTGCGTACATCCAATACCGTTAGATTATCATCATAAGGTATATCCATTGCAAGCTCATCAGCATCTACTTCTATAATTATATCAATGAGTTCCCCTGCATTTTTCCATGCTTCAAAGCCATCTTTCAAATAACCTTCAACATTGTTAAACCCTACCCTGGCAAGTCTCACAATAGTTTCTTCCTCTTTACCCGGTTCTGTAATTAAGATCATACGCTGATGAAAAGAAAGTAAGCTTCCTGCCCACTCTGCAAATCTACCTTCCAGGCCTATAAATACTGAACCTGGTACGAATCCTTTAGAAAATTCTTCTGCTGTTCGTGTATCAAGAACAATGATATCTTTATCAATTTTCTGTTTAAAATCTGTAATGGTTAAAGGTGTAAGACCTTTTCTTTTAACATCATCAAGACTGTCATAGCCTTCTTTATTAATCCTTGCATTTACTGAAAAATAGGGAGGAGCATCTTCCAAGCCTGTTATTACAGCTTTGACAAATTCTTCTCTTGTTTGCGCCTGCATAGCATAGTTACTTTTCTTTTGTTCGCCAATACTACTCATCGTTTCCGGGCCGAGATTTTTTCCGCAACTTGTTCCCGGGCCATGAGCCGGATAAACGATTACATCATCAGGCAACGGCATCAATTTATTTTGAATAGTATCATACATGATAGAAGCCAGTTCACTACTCGTCATGTTTCCACTGCTTAAGTCAGGCCGGCCCACGTCTCCTACAAATAAAGTATCCCCGGTAAATAAGCAATAAGGCTTCCTGTTTTCATCACTCAAAAGATAGCAAGTTGATTCAAGAGTATGTCCAGGTGTATGTATTACTTCCAGAGTAGTATTTCCAATATTAAAAATTTCACCATCTTTTGCAAGGTGAAATGGAAAATTAGTTTCCGTACCAGGGCCATAAATAATAGGTGCACCAGTTTGCTTACTTAAATCGAGATGGCCACTTATAAAATCGGCATGAAGGTGTGTTTCAAAAATATATTTAATTTTTGCATTATGTTTTTTTGCAAGTTGTAAATATTCGTCTATGTCTCTTAAAGGGTCTATAACAATGGCTTCTCCATTGCATTCTACAAAATAGGCAGCTTCACTAAGGCAACCAGTGTAAATTTGTTGTACGTACATATAAATCTTTTATTAAATCATTTTAATCAATATATTTTTATATTGTTTCAAATTTAAAAATTTGAAGAGTCTTATTTGCAAAGATAAAATAAAAGATATGGAGAGTAAAAAAGTAGAAAGAAGGCGCTGTTAAAAATTATCCTACAAGATTTTTTACAAACTCATTTATAGCTTCTATACGGGAAGAATTGATTGTATAAAAAATAAATTTTCCATCACGTTCCGTGGATACAATTCCAGCTTTTCTTAAAATTGCAAGGTGCTGTGACGCTACTGATTGTTCAAGTCGCAGCTTTACGTAAAGTTGAGTAACAGTAAGCCTTTTGTTCTCATGAATGGTTTTAATTACCTGCTGACGAAGCTTATGATTAAGTGCCCTGAGAACCAATGCAGATTTTTTAATATTGTGATAATCAATATCCGGAAGATTATCAGTTTTTTCAAAAGACTCCTGGGAGTTTAAAGGTCGGGCAGGGTCAGAGAAGGTCATAATTTATAATTTTAAATTATTCAATGTTCATGATTCTATATCACAAAGATATATATTGGGAAAACAAAATTTATATAATAAATCAAAAAAAATAAAAATGTCTTTTACAGATATATCTACCTTTTTTTAAAGTATCGTGGATTTATTTTATATATAGTGGTTTCGCATCCGATGCATTTTCAAAATCATTTTTTTTATATTTTCCCCATGCGATTTTTGCTAATGACAAAGTAGATAATTCTTCACTTAGAAAGATGGCATTGATATGTTTTGTAATGCCTTTAAATTTAAAGCTACCACTACCTGAAAAGAATATTTTGTTGCAATCCAGGATTTCGGCAAATGTATTTTCTGTAAGAATGATTGCTGAAGCAGGAGTTATTTGTTCCATACCATAATTATAAATAGCTGCGTAAACTTCCATACGCCTTGCATCAATCATTGGGCAATAGAAAGCATTACTGTCTTTTGCAAAGTCTGCTGCTGAAATAGCCATTACCTCCAAAGAATTATAGGTAATGAGAGGAATTTTTAATGCATAGCATAAACCCTTTGCCGCGGCAAGCCCTACACGTATGCCCGTATAAGACCCCGGCCCGGAAGTAACACCTATTGCGCTTAAATCATTTATTGCAATACTATGCTGCTGCAATAATTCTTTGATAGCTGTATGTAAAAAAGAAGCATGTTGTTTTGTTTCATAATTTATTAATGTGCCGAGGATTTCCTCATCAGCACTAAGATTTATAGTAGCTGTTTCTGTTGCTGTATGAATATTTAATAGATGAACCATTAATTTTTTTGAGGAGAAATAAGCTCAATATATTTTTTCTCCAATAGAGGTGAAACACAATAGCGTTTATCCTTTACCGATAGATTCTTTAAAAGATGATAAATATTATGTATCCCAATTTTATTTTGCCATTCGAACGGGCCGTAAGGATAATTGGTTCCCAGTTTCATAGCGAGATCAATTTCATCTATTGAACTCACTCCTTCTTCGAGAGCAAAAAATGCTTCGTTAATTATCATGCTGATTACCCGGGCTGCTACCAGACCCGGCTCATCTTTTACAAAAACGATATTCCATCCCAGGCTTTCAAAAACTTTAGCGGCAATAGAGTTATTACAGGAAGCTACTTCCCAGGTTTGCCTTTGCAGAAAACCTCGCCAGCCATTTATCCTGCTGACATTTGAAGGAAATTTTTTTTGTTCTAACGTCTCAATAACAGCATTAATGAAAATAGTTTTTCCGGCAAACTTTTCCATGTCTATATCACCAGCATTCTCCGAGAGATAAAATATAACATCATATTCATTGTAATCTCGTAGCTCTAAAAAGTTTTTTACAAAAATTAATTCTACAGCCGCGTTAGTATCTTTTGAAGCAATTTCCTGCTGTTGCTCTACATTTGCTACAACAATAACCTTCATACTTTATTTTTTGCAAAAATAGGTTTGTTAGTTGATGGAAAGTTTTGCAATTTTAATAGGATTATTTAAAAAAATAAATGAACAAGCAAATTATCAAAACAACAAATGCTCCGGATCCGATAGGTCCTTATAGCCAGGCTGTAAAAGCAGCAGGATTAATTTTTATTTCAGGCCAGGTAGCATTAGAACCTGGTACCTCAAACCTTATCACTTCTACTATTGCTAAAGAAACTGAACAGGTTATGAATAATTTAAAAGCAATTTTGACTGAGGCAGGGCTTGGCTTTGACCAGGTAATAAAAACAACCATCTTTTTAAAAGATATGAGTTTGTTCGTGCCCGTTAATGAAGTATATGGAAAATATTTTGAATCGGGTTTTCCGGCAAGAGAAACAGTGGCAGTTAAAGGGTTGCCTAAAGATGTAAATGTGGAAATAAGCATGATAGCTGCAGAATAATAAAAAAAAGAATTTTGAAAAGACAGGTAATCATTACATCCAAAGTACACAATTACCTGATAGATACGCTCCAGCAAAAAGGCTATTCGATTTTACATTCAGAAAAAATAAGCTACGAAGAATTAAGCGCCATCATAAGCCAGGCGGAGGGGATTATTGTAACAACAAGATTGCCCATTGATACAGCTCTTATTGATAAAGCAACCCGGCTTAACTGGATTGGAAGGTTGGGTAGTGGTATGGAATTAATTGATGTGGAATATGCCGCTACAAAAGGCATTAGGTGTGTAAGCAGCCCGGAAGGAAACAGGAATGCAGTAGCTGAGCACGCCTTGGGGATGTTACTAAATCTTACCAACAAAATATCATCAAGTTATGAAGAAATTAAAGACAGGAAGTGGATAAGGGATGCTAACCGGGGTGTGGAACTTAATGAAAAAACGATTGGCATTATAGGCTATGGCAATACAGGATCAGCATTTGCAAAATTACTTTCATCATTTGGTGTTACAGTTCTTGCTTATGACAAATATAATTTTGGATTTGGCGCAGGGTATATTAAAGAAGCAAATTTTGAACAGGTTTGCAGATATGCTGATGTAATAAGTATGCATGTGCCGCTAACCCCTGAAACTGAACATATGGCTAATGAAAAATTTTTTAATTCACTGGAAAAATCTCCCTATTTTATATCTACCTGCAGGGGGAAAGTAACTGATACCAGTGGATTGCTGGCTGCCTTGAAAAATAAAAAAATTGCAGGTGCAGCACTGGATGTATTGGAAAATGAAAAATTTGAAACCTATACAAGGGAAGAGAATCAGCGGTTAAATTTATTACTGGCACAGCCCAATGTTATAATAACACCGCATATTGCGGGCTATAGTGTTGAAGCTTTTTACAAAATGGCAAAAGTTTTGGTGGAAAAACTGGAACTGGAATAATAATTCATTTTTTTTATCTTTGTAACCATACAACGTCTCATAAAAATGGGGCGTTGTATTTTTTTTCGTTTACCCTTAAGAAAATTATCACTTTTTAAATTGAGGATATGAACCAGATTAATTATGTCACTAAAGACACATTTGACCAAATGAAAACTGAACTGCAGCACATGAAAGGTGTTGAGAGACCTGAAGCCTCAAGAGCTATTGGTGAGGCACGGGAAAAAGGTGATTTGAAAGAAAATGCAGAATACGATGCAGCTAAAGAAGCCCAGGGAATACTTGAGGCGAAAATAAAACAATTGGAAACCATAATTGCGACTGCAAGGATTGTTGATGAAACTGCTATAGATACAAGTAAGGTTTCTATTCTTACTAAAGTTACTCTTACTAACATAGCTACAAAAAAGCAGGTCACCTACCAGATTGTTTCAGAAAAAGAGGCTGACCTTAAACTTCAAAAAATTTCTGCAGCATCACCGATTGGAAAAGGTTTATTGGGCAAAGCCGTAGGAGACACTGCTGAAATAAAAGTACCGGCAGGAATGATAAAATTCAAAATAGAAAATATTACCGCATAAGAAAAATTAATAGTTATTGGTTAAGTCGTTAGAAGAATAATAAAAACGGGAAGATTAATTACAAAAAACAAATGGTATGACAATTTTTTCAAAAATAATTGCCGGCGAAATTCCTTGTTATAAGATTGCGGAAGATGAGAAATTTTTTGCATTTCTGGATATTAATCCATTGGTGGACGGACATACATTGGTAATTCCAAAATTAGAAATTGATAATTTTTTTGATATGCCTGCTGATTATCTCAAAGAGATTTTTTTATTTGCAAAGCCTGTTGCGAAAGCTATTGAAAAATCTTTTAATTGTAATCGGTGTGGTATAAGCGTGATTGGCCTTGAAGTTCCCCATGCACACATGCACCTGGTTCCCATCAGCAAAGCTGATGATTTGAATTTCACAAGAAAAAAATTAAATCCTTCCAAAGGACAGTTGAAAGCAGCACAGGAAAAGATTTTGAAAAATTTATAATTGTCAATCTTTTTTATTTCACCATTTACTATTCCCTATTTCACCCTTCCGGGATTCTTCACTAAAAAATCTTTCCATCCATTTAATTTTTTTGATGTGTAGTCAACTGGTGTATTGCCCTGAAAATGGTGGCATACAGCTACTGCAAGTGCATCGGTGGCATCAAAATATTTCGGGCTTTCATCAAACACAAGTATGCGCTGAAGCATTTTCAACACCTGGAGCTTATCAGCATTTCCATTTCCTGTAATCGATTGTTTTATTTTACGTGGTGAATATTCAGTAACCGGAACCCCTGCCTGCATTGCAGCAGCGATGGCTACACCTTGCGCCCTCCCAAGCTTTAGCATACTTTGCACATTCTTACCAAAAAAAGGAGCCTCAATTGCAAGCTCGTGTGGTGCATGATCTTTTAAAAGTTCACATACTTTTTGATGTATTATTTGCAATCGTTCGTAAGCGTCTTTGCGTGAGGAAACCTTTAGCACATCCATCATTACAAGGGTAACTCCTGTTGATGAAACTTCAATTACACCAAATCCCATGACAAGAGTACCGGGATCAATACCTAAAATGATTTTTGACTTTTTATGCAATTGAAGATTATTTTTGGCCTCACCAACAATATGTGGTGGCTAAAAAAACGAAACGCTTATCTTTTACAAAGCTACATGATCCGTATTACCAAAAATATCAAAATAATATTCAAATATATTATTGCCCCATTGTTGGGTATATGGTTATTCTATTCTCTTTATAAGCAAGTAAACGGTCAGCCAAATCTTCAGCAGTCAATTGATCTTATTAAAGAAGCTCCTTTTGGCTCTCAGGCATGGAAATTCTGGATAGTTATTATACTTGTTTTTATTAACTGGGGATTTGAAGCAAAAAAATGGCAGTTGGTTTTAAGAATGATTCAGCACATAACTTTTTTTACGGCATATAAATCTGTTTTAAGTGGTGTTACTCTTTCTTTAAATACCCCTAATCGTATTGGTGAGTACGGCGGACGCATTTTATATGTGCAGGAAGGTAGCAGAATTAAAGCTATATCATTATCAATTGCAGGAAGTATTAGCCAGCTCATTATTACTTTAGTAATAGGTTGCGGTGGGCTCATTTATCTTATCTTTTTCCAGGGAGATAATTCTACTCCTGTTATGGGACTTTCAGTTTTTTGGCTAAAGACTTTATTATTTTTATCGTCTTGTGTTTCAACAATTCTTGTTTTGTTTTATTTTAGATTATCATGGCTTATTAAACTCATTGAGAAAATTCCTGCAGCGGCAAAATATGTGCAGTACATAAATGTACTGGAAGAGTTTACTCCCAAATTATTGTTAAGGTTACTTTCGCTTTCCTTCTTTCGCTATCTTGTTTTCATCATTCAGTATATATTACTGTTACAGGTTTTACATGTGGAAATTTTATGGATAAATGGATTCTGGATCATAAGCATTCTTTTTTTAGTACTCGCAATTGTACCATCATTTGCAATTGCAGACCTTGGAATAAGAGGAAAATTCAGCACCGAACTTTTAAGTTTCTATAGTTCCAATACACTTGGAATTATAGGAACTACTTTCGGCATCTGGTTTATTAATTTATTTATTCCGGCTCTTCTGGGAAGCTTGTTTATATTAAGTATAAAATTTTTTAAAGACAATAAAGATTGAAAGTAATTACGACATTTTTAATTTTATTTATAGCGTTTACTACTAAAGCAGGTGATGAATTCTGCGGCATACGTAATACTGCATTTAATGCCGGAGAAGTAGTAACTATGAAAGTATATTATACAACTTTGGGGATGTATGTTGGAGCGGGAGAGGCTGTTTTTTCAACAGGCCTTGAAAAATATAATGGTAAAATTGTTTACCACTGTGTTGGAACAGGAACTTCTTATTCTTTCTTCGATAATTTTTTTAAAGTTCGCGACAGGTACGAAACCTATATTGATACGGCTACTATGCTGCCCATCAAGTTTGTGCGGAATGTTGATGAAGGTGGGTCAAAAATTTATAATAATGTAACATTCAATCACAACGCCGGTACTGCCGTAAGCACTAAGGGTGTTTATAAAATTACCTCTTGCATACAGGATGTTATAAGCTCAACTTATTATGCACGCAATATCAATTTCAACAAATACAAGCCGGGAGATAAAATCCCGTTCGACATGTTTCTCGATGATGAAGTTTACCATCTTTACATGCGGTATGAAGGCAAAGAAACTATTAAAACCAAGTATGGAAAATTCCGTGCAATAAAATTTAAGCCTCTGCTTATTAAAGGAACGATTTTCGAAGGGGGTGAAAAAATGAACGTGTGGGTAAGCGATGATGCAAATCATTTGCTGTTGCGTGCAGAAAGCCCGATAGCCGTAGGGACTATAAAAGTAGATATGATGGGCTACCGAAATCTCAGGTATCCGCTTACTTCGTTAATAAGTTTCAGATAAAAAAAAATTTCAGCATCAAAAATCTATTTGCTAAAAATATTTCATTGATTTCTACTTTCAAGAAATTTTATTCTTGCTAAAATAAAAATAGATACTCCCGTAATGAGGTAAGTTATGGATAAAAGTATATTTTCTTTATGCGAAAGAACGATAGTATTAAATTGTTCTTTAATAAAAAAGTATGTTATTACTCCTATACACAACAACAAAAAAAAAGTAGATTGTCTTTTTCATTCGGGATCTTTTTTAAAAACATCGTTTTATAAAACCTTTTCGAGCAGAAAAGATTCTTTACTGCGTACACCCTTGTCAGTTAGCTGCAGGTTACAGCATTCGATTTCAGGATCATGTTCGAAAAAAAGAATATAATTTTTTTGCTGCGCCTCGGTTAAAAACAATTTTTTTTCCCGGAGTGTTTCCAGCGGCCTGGTATCGTAAGCCATTATAAAAGGAACAGGTATGTGTGCTAATGACGGCAGAAGATCTGCCATGTAAACAATTGTTTTGTCTTTATACTGTATTTGCGGCAGCATCATTGATTCAGTATGGCCACTTACAAAACGAACGTGTATATTTTTTGTAAACTCTATGCCATCTTTAAATTCAATAAATTTTAATTGCCCGCTTTCTTTTATAGGCGAAATATTTTCTTTTAAAAAACTTGCTTTTTCCCTGTCATTGGGATTGATTGCCCAATTCCAGTGTTTCTCATTGCTCCAATATGTAGCATTCCTGAATGCGGTAATTAGCTTATCTCCATCTTTTTCGATAGAACCGCCGCAATGATCAAAATGAAGATGAGTTAAAAATACATCAGTGATGTCGTCTTTTTTAAACCCATATTTTGCTAATGATTTTTCTAAAGTATCATCTCCATTTAAAAAATAATGACTGAAAAATTTTTCGTCTTGTTTATCGCCCATGCCATTATCAATAAGAATTAGCCTGTTATTATCTTGAATAAGCATGCAGCGCATAGCCCAGTTGCACAAATTATTTTCATCAGGCTGGTTTAGTTTTTTCCACATGCTCTTTGGCACTACACCAAACATAGCGCCACCATCCAGCTTAAAATAGCCGGTATTTATAGAAAATAATTTCATTGAATAGTTTTAGACATTTATATCTGCCGCCTTGTGTTGTAAAGCAAGTTGTTTTTGTTTTGCGAGGGCAAAATATAAAATAATAAACCCTATAATAAAAAAAACCATTATTACCAGCACCGAATTTTTCATGCTGCCCGTTAGTTCTTCAATTAATCCAAAACTAAACATGCCAATTACTATTGCAATTTTTTCTGTAACATCATAGAAGCTAAAAAATGATGTCGTGTCTTTTGTGTCAGGCATCAACTTTGAATAGGTTGATCTGCTAAGAGATTGTATGCCGCCCATTACAAGACCAACTATAACTGCAAGAAAATAAAAATACATTTCTGCATTGACTCCCCTGTCATTGATTGTTGCAATTTCATAAGCGCCCAAACATACTAACACCCAAATAACAATTACAGATAATAATGTTTGAAAATTTCCAAACCTTTCAGAAAGTTTTGCCATGATGTATGCACCTGCTATAGCAACTATTTGGATAATAAGTATAGTAATAATGAGTTTTGAAGTGGGCAACTTTAATTGTTTGCTTCCAAAGAGAGTAGCCACTAACATAATAGTTTGTACACCCATATTGTAAAAGAAAAAAGCCAGCAAAAATCTTTTTAATATAAGCAGTGTTTTTAATTGGGTGAAGACCTTTTTCAATTCAATAAATCCATTCACAAAAATATTTTTTTCAGGCCGGAAAGCAGCAGGAGTTCCCTTAGGCATAACATTGAGCGTAATTTGTGCAAACCCAAACCACCAGATTGCTACCAGTAAAAAAGAAAAACGAGCGGGCATAGTTGCGTCATTTTGCATACCAAACCATTCTGGTTTAAAAACAAAGACGAAACATATAAGCTGTAAAATTACACTGCCTATGTAACCCCTTGCGAAACCTTTTGCACTAATCTTGTCCCTGTCTTCCGGTGCAGCTATTTCGGGTAAATAAGAGTTGTAAAAAACAAGACTGCTCCAGAAGCCAATACATGCTATCATTGAGCATACAATAGCAATCCATATTGTGTCGGTCCCTTTAAAAAAGAAAAGGAAGCCGCATGAAACGCTCCCCAGCAAACAGAAAAAACGTAGAAAAGCTTTTTTGTTCCCTTTATAATCTGCTATTGATGAAAGAACCGGCGACATGAATGCGACAATAAGGAATGCAATCCCTAATACATAATTGTATAAAGCAGTATTTACAAAATGTCGGCCTAAAAAAACTACTTCGTTATTGGTATTGTTTGCAGTTACACTTTCATAATAAGCAGGAAAAATAGTGGAAGTGATTACGAGACTATAAACTGAATTGGCCCAATCGTACATGGCCCATCCGTTTACAACTTTTTTAGAAGCAGTTTGCATTTGTGAAAAAATATTTTCTCAAAATAGTAAAATTTGTTTATAAGAAGGTGCAATTAATTTTATTAAAAATCAGTTTCGATATTTAGTAGTTAATTTATGATTTTAGAAAACCTGTATAAATCATGATGAGTAATGCAATGCCTAACACAACCCTGTAAACGCCCCATATTCTGAAGCCATATTTTTTTAGCAAAGTGATAAAAAACTTTATAGCAACCAGGGCAATCACAAATGCAACTAAATTTCCAATCGTGAGAATTTTTATTTCTTCTGAAGAGAAGGCGCCATAATCTTTAATGTATTTATACAAAGAATAAACAGTGGCAGCAAACATTGTAGGCACAGCCAATAAGAAAGAAAATTCCGCTGCAAGGCTTCTGTCAAGTTTTAAACTCATGCCTCCGATTATTGTGGCCGCACTTCTGCTAAGCCCCGGAAACACAATAGCAAGGCATTGATACATCCCGATTTGAAATGCTTTCATCCTGGTTATTTCCTGTTCATTATGTATTTGCGGTTTTTTAAACCAGTCATCCACAAATAATAAAACTACACCACCAGCCAACATAATGATGGCTATGACAATTGGTTTTTCAAGAACTTTATCAATATATTTTTTTAGAAGCAAGCCTATGAGCAAAGATGGAATTACCGCTATAATTAATTTCATATAAAAATTGATCCGGCTGAAATCAAAAAACTTTTTCCAATAAAGAACTATCACCGAAAGGATAGCGCCCAGTTGAATAGCTATAGTAAAAACTTCAGTGAATTTATCTGTATTACTAAGCCCTAAAATATTTTCAGTAATGCGCATGTGAGCCGTTGATGATATAGGAATAAATTCAGTTATTCCTTCCACGATAGCAATGATAATGGATTCAACGATAGTCATTTTTAAAAATTAACCGGGCTATAAAATACAAATGAACAAAAAAGGCGATGATAAATCACCGCCCCTACATTATTTTTTAATAAAGTTATTTTGGCTTTTTCATGATTGCAAAAATTTCTACCAACAGCCCTGCAACAATCAATATAGGCGCAACCGTTATTCGCATAGGGCTATATACATCCTGATCACTAAATACATTTGGATTACTGCTTTTGCCTCCAGCCATTAAAAAAAATCCCAATGCCATAATCACCAATCCTATTACCATCCATTTATAATTTTCTTTTGTAAAAAGAATATTTTCGGCAGAGGAATTTTGTATCGTAGTCTTTGCTGTAACAGGTGTCACTTTCTTTGCATGCTGTGCTTTCATTGTAAAATTTAAATTTGTTATATTAGATATAAAGCAAAATATTATTAATTAGTATAAATCATCAAGCTTCATTTTCAAATATTTGAGAACAGACCTATGTGTGCTGAAAAGAGTTATGAACAAACCCAAAATAATAATGCCTGCAAAAATCAGGAGCATATTTTTTGTATCATGAAGTACCTGCAGATAGGGTATAAACTTTTCTGATAGTGTTATAAAACCAATCATCAGCCCAATGGCTATGCCCGATGCGATAAGCCCGTTCACTATGGCACGTGCATCAAGTGGCCTGGATATAAACCCTTGTGTTGCTCCTACCATTTGCATGGTTTTAATTAAAAACCGGTTGCTGTACATAGCAAGTCTTATCGTATTATCAATGGAAACAATTACCAGCAATGATAACATTATGGCAACTACCAGCAAAACAAGCGTAGTTGTCTTTACAAACTGGCTCACACCCGCAACGGTTTCTCTTGGTGTTTGAAACTCTGAGACAGTTGCAGGATAATTTCGGAGAAGATAGTTTTCAAGGCTTGCCAAACTGTCTTTATCAACATAATTGGCCTTCACATAAAAATCAATACTTTCAGGTAAAGGATTACTTATTGCCAGCTTTTTCCAAAGCGTGTCATTGTCTTTATTATATTTTTCAAGCGCCTTTTCACGGGTAATGTATTCCACGTTTACAGCATAAGGCAATGATTCAATAAAAGTTTTTACCGTATCGATTTGATTTTTATTTGCAGTACGGTATATGTAAGCATGTAGCTGGATATTTTCTTTAAAATAATCCCCCGTTTTTTTTATGTTCAGAAAAATCCAACCCACTACGCCGAAAAGAAATAATACAAGAGCCACTCCTATAATTGCATATACATAAGATGGTTTTCCTTTCTTAGCTGATGCTTTACCGAATTGAGCCATAGTTAGAAATCATAAATTTAAATTGAACGAATCTATGCATTAAGCAGTGCGCAAAAATAATTGTTTTTGTACAGGTTTAGTATTTTTGCATAATTGCTTAATGATTGCTAATGTAATTTACATAAGGCATTGAAGACAAAAGACAGTTAATGAATAACATTTCTTTCACAAATAATAACACCAGGCTTGCGGCCTATATCCTGTAATAAGTTTTTGTTTTCAAAAAACATCATTCAGGCAATACTATACTATTTTGCAATAATGAAATAAAATTTTAGAGGATATTTATAAAAATGGAATACAACTTTAGAGAGATAGAAACAAAATGGCAAAAAAAATGGAGAGAATCTGGTATTTATAAGGTTAGCAATACATCAGATAAACCAAAGTTTTATGTGCTTGATATGTT